>JBDRBF010000041.1:0-69954 GCA_043822925.1 bacterium | reverse complement strand
CCAATAATTTTGCCTATTAATTTGGCCGAAATGTGATAGCCGGGATGGGCTGGGTAGCCGGTTACGCCAAAGCTGCCTTGTACTTCGTGAAACAAACTCTGTATAAGTTTTATTGTGTCGTCTCTTTCATCGCCCAAAACATAATACTTTTTGAGCAAATACGTTTCCCACCAGAGTGCGCCGGTTGAAAAGCCTTGGGATATTATTTCTAAAAAATCTAAAGTGCTTATTTTTTGTTCTTCCCGTGCTTGCGGGTCTTTTATTTTTTCAGTAGTAATTTCAAGACACTGCTGCTTAAATTCGTCACTAAATTCAAGCGTAGTACCCTTTAAGTTTTTGACATCTATTGCATGCAGGCTACCTGTAGCAAAAATAAAACAGAGCATAAGTAAGAGCAGGTTTTTTCTGGAAAACTTCATACGTTCTCTCCTGATAAAAAAAGGTGCTGTGTATTTTTAAATATATGTGTTTTTAAATAGGGGTTATTTTTGTTTGCCCCCTGTAATTCTTAGGTAAAAGTTTAGGGATAGTTGTTTTGGTAAAGCAAGATTCTGAGATAAAAATTTGAAGAAGCGTTAAAAAGTGTCTAGAGAAATAAAGAAACGGCCTGAGAAATTCTCAGGCCGTCTAGTTAAGCAAGATTAAAATATTTTGTGGTCTAACCTGTTGTGATCTAACTATTTATATATCGAGGTTTCTTACAAAGTGTGCATGTTTTTCGATATATTCACGTCGATCTTCTACGTCATCGCCCATAAGTGAAGAGAACCATTGATCAGCTTTGATTGCGTCTTCAACGGTGACTTGTAAGAATGAACGGCGTTTTGGATCCATGGTGGTTTCCCATAATTGATCCGCGTTCATTTCTCCAAGACCTTTGTAACGTTGGATCGTCATAAGAGATTTGGCTGTGTTTATTATTGTTGAGCTGAGCGAAATTGCGCCTGTTCCTGTTTTGCCCTCTTCTTTGTCTCCTAATATAAATGTCCAAGGGCTGTTTTCTAAAAATTGTACCGGTTTATACAGGCTTAATAACCTGACTGTTTCTTCTGATTTAAAGAAAGAGACTGGAACGAGCCAATTTTTTTTGCCTTCTTTAAATTTTATAAACAGTTTTGGTTGAGCGCTGCCTTCAAGTGCAAGTTCGTCTTCTTGGTGTTGGTTTATTTCGATTTGGTATTTTGGAAAGCGTTCTTGGAGTAGAGGAACAAGCTCTTGAGGCGAAAGTTTGCCTGGTTTCCAGTCGATTGAGTGTAAGAATGATACAAGGTCATGACTGTTTGCTATAGAAATTTCAGCTTGATGGCTTACTTTTTCAAGCTCTTTTTCGTATGCAAGTGTTTGGTTGAGTAGTGTTTTCCAGTCAGATTTTTCAATCTTTTTGTTATCTATATTAAGATATGCGTGATCTGTTGCCCAATCAAACAAGAAGCGTTTGAATTCTGAGTCATCTTTAAGGTATTGTTCTGCTTTGCCGACTTTTGCTTTATAGAGTGGTGGTTGAGCTATGTAGAGATAGCCTTTTTCTATAAGTGGTGCCATATATCTAAAGAAGAACGTGAGCAGCAAAATACGAATATGGGATCCATCGACGTCTGCGTCTGTCATTATAACAATTTTATGATATCGGGTTTTGGTTGCATCAAATGATTCTGAACCAACGCCAGCGCCGATTGCTGTAATAATGTTTTTTATTTCGTTATTTACTAATATTTTGTCGATACGGGTTTTTTCTACGTTGAGTAATTTACCACGTAGGGGCAATATCGCTTGGGTAAAGCGGTCTCGACCTTGTTTGGCTGTACCGCCTGCAGAATCTCCCTCTACTATGTATAGCTCTGTTTTTGTTGGGTCTGGGTCTGAGCAGTCGGCTAGTTTTCCAGGTAAAACTGAGCCTTCTAGTGCGCTTTTACGGCGCGTTAATTCGCGGGCGCGTTTGGCTGCTGTACGTGCTTGTTGTGCTACTATGGCTTTTTGTAGGATTTTACGTGCCGTTGTGGGGTTTTCTTCAAAATATGAATCTAAAAATGCATAGATCCATGAGTCGACGATGCCTTTAATTTCGCTGTTACCTAGCTTGCCTTTTGTTTGACCTTCAAATTGAGGTTCTGGAAGTTTTAAACTGATAACGCAAACGATGCCCTCACGGACATCTTCGCTTGAGAGTGGCTCATCTTTTTCTTTGAGTAAATTATGTTTTTGGCCATAACGGTTTGTAGCTTTTGTAAGTGCTGATCTAAAGCCGGTTTCGTGTGTGCCTCCATCAGCGGTGCGTATATTGTTAGCAAAGCTAAATATTTGTTCGTTATATCCATCGTTATATTGCATGGCTATTTCAAGAACGTATACGCCGTCGTCTTTTTCGAATTTTATTATTTCAGGAAAAAGGGGGAGTTTTTTTGAGTTCATGTGTTCGACGAATGATGCTATACCTCCTTCAAAGTAGAAGGAACGTTCTTCTCCAGATCGCTCGTCTTCCATATCGATACGTAGTTTTTTGTTCAAAAATGCAAGTTCTCTCAGTCGAGAAGAAAGTGTTTCAAAGTTGAAAACTGTTGTTTCGAATATTTTGTCATCAGCGAAAAATTTGATGTATGTGCCTTTTTTATCAGTGTCACCGATAGCTTTGAGGGGTACTTCAGGTTTTCCATGATGGTAGACTTGATAGTATTCTTTACCGTCTTTATAAATTCTGAGTTCAAGGGTTGTTGACAATGCGTTAACAACAGATGCTCCGACACCGTGTAGTCCACCAGAGTAACGATATGAGTCTTTTTCGAATTTTCCACCAGCATGGAGCTTGGTCATAACAACTTCAGCGGCTGACATTTTTTCTGTTGGGTGCATGGCAACTGGAATGCCGCGGCCGTTATCTTTTACTGAGCATGAGCCGTCGGCGTGAAGAGTGACGATAATATGATCGCAATGCCCTCCCATGGCTTCGTCAACTGAGTTGTCGACAATTTCGTATACAAGATGGTGTAATCCATCGATATTTGTACTGCCAATATACATGGCAGGTCGTTTGCGAACCGCTTCAAGTCCTTCAAGGACTTTAATCGAACTCGCGCCATATTCCGGTTTTTTTTTATTATCTTCCATGAAATGTTTCCTGAGTTATCTAAAATAATGTAGAATTTTGTACACAGTATAACATTGATGTCGCATTGTATCAAAGTGTAGTTTTATGAATAAAGAAATTTGTAAATTCATGGATAAAGCTCTTATTCAAGCGCAAAAAGCTCTTGAAAAAGGGGAAGTTCCTATTGGGGCAATTATTGTTGATTCAAATGGGGTGATTATTGCACGTGCGCATAATAAAGTTGAGACGTTGGGTTCTCAGGCTGCGCATGCAGAAGTACTTGCTATTCAAAAAGCATGTAAAAAACTTGGAGATTGGCGACTTGCTGGATGCACTATATATGTAACACTTGAACCGTGTTTAATGTGCTTGGGCTTAATTCAAATTAGTCGCATAGCGGGCCTTGTGTACGGAGCTAAGTCCACGCTTTTTGGCGCATCTCTTAGTGATGTGTCCAAGTTACCTACTTATGCTAAAACTCTGATTATTCAGGGCGGGATTAAAGAACAAGAAAGTTTGAAGCTTTTAAAAAGCTTTTTTAAGAATCTTCGAAAAAAAAATCATTAAAATAATTTTAAATAAATAGTATTAAGTTTTGTAAAAAGACGTGCTGGTCAAAATATTGCACGTTTTTTATTTTATGATATCATTGTCGCTTGTGTATTTAAGCCTAGAGTCATTTGGGTGGGTAAATGTATCCAATTGTATTAATATGTTGAGAAAGTATTAAAAATAAGTAATAAATAGGATTCGTGTAATGCAAAGAGTAGGACAAGTTGCTAAAAAAGAGACTAAAAAAAGAGAAAGGGTGAAGTTATGAAGCGAAGGGAAAATTTTATTAGCGAGATCAAGGATAAGCTTTATTTAAGAAAAAATGAGATGACAACCATCTTGACTAAGTCGACACAAGAACGAGTAACTGAAGATCAGGTACAAGATAGTGGAGATGAAGCTTTGTCTTTGAGCATGGAGAAAATTAAGAACTCGCTAGAGCAGACAGAAATTGATGAATTGCGCCTTATAGATGATGCGCTTAAGCGTATTTCTCGTGGTGAATTTGGCTTGTGCATTGATTGTGGTGAGGCTATTTCGGAAAAAAGATTAGAAAATTCACCATATGCTGCTCGTTGTATTGTTTGCCAAGAGGCGTTTGAGGGTCAATAATAAACCCAAAAGGCTTGTTTATAATATTGCTTTTGCCTGCTCTATAGTATATTTTGGTTGTATCATAGCTGACAGGCTAAGTAGTTTTAGTAGTAGCGCCGATGTAGCTCAGGGGTAGAGCAACTGATTCGTAATCAGTAGGCCGTCGGTTCAAATCCGATCATCGGCTCCATAAAAAGCTGAATTTAACTTGTTAAATTTTGACAAAGTGCTTTTTGTGGGGTAGCATGGGTAACGTATTGAAATTAGTTAATTTTCTTAACAAAGCAGGCGTGTTTTTGATGATTCAGGTTGAAAAAAATATGAAAAAAGCTCAAGTAAAACAAGATGTTTTCACTATACACGGTGTTGGTCGTCGGAAAAAAGCTGTTGCTCGCGTATGGCTAAAAAAGGGCGGGAAAGGCTCTATTTTGGTTAATGGCAGAGAATATGGTAATTATTTTGATACCGATATTTCGCGTAGTCTCGTCGGCGTGCCATTTAAGGTTACTCAGCTCGAAAAAGCATTCGATGCAAAAGTAACTGCAGAAGGCGGCGGACTCAAAGGGCAAGCAGAAGCTGTTCGTTTAGGTATAGCACGTGCTTTGCTTGCATATGATGAATCTCTCGGCGTAATACTCCGTAAAAATGGTCTTTTAACGGTAGATTCGCGAGTCAAAGAACGTAAAAAATACGGACAAAAAGGCGCTCGTAAAAAGTTCCAGTTTGTCAAGAGATAATCTTTTGCGATCTGTTTTTTCGGCGAACTTGTGTTTGCTTATAGCTGAGAAATATTCGTTTTTTGTAGGGCGATATTGTCTTGGCGGTGATTTTATTTTTAGAAATTTAGAAGAGAAATAGTAGAAGAATGTGCGGAATTTCTGCTTATGTTGGTAATAGAAAGTGTCGCGAATTTATACTTGAGGGTTTAGCGAGACTTGAATATCGTGGGTATGATTCGGCAGGGATAGTTTTTATTGATTCGAAGCATAAGCATTTTAGTTATCACAAAGAAGCTGGTGGTGTGGATATCGTTAAGCGTCTTGGTGAAAATGCCCCTTTTGATGGTTATATAGGCATGGGCCATACGCGTTGGGCTACTCACGGTATAGTTGATACTAAAAATGCTCATCCGCATTTTAATTGTAATAAGAGTATAGCTGTTGTTCATAATGGCATTATCGAAGAGTGCGAAAAGATCCGGGAAGAATTGCTTGCAGATAAGCATGTTTTTGAATCTTCTACGGATACTGAAGTCATAGTTCATCTTTTTGGTTGTTTGTTGAAAACACAACCATCTCTTAAACAAGCGATACTTACCTTGGTTCAAAGACTTCGAGGTGCGTATGCGCTTGTTTTTATTATGGAAAAATATCCAGATCAACTTATAGTGATTCGGCGCAGATCTCCTTTAGTGGTAGGCGTTGGACAGGATGAAAAATTTGTAGCATCAGATTTTCTCGCTTTTTCTGATAAAGTTTCTGATGTTCTTTTTCTTCCTGATTCGAGTTTTGCTATTATAAAAAGAGAATCTATCGAGCTTTTTGACTTTGATGGAAATCCGATGGATATTGCGTTTGAAAAAATAGATACTCAGTATGAGAGTATTGATAGGTCGGGCTTTGAGCATTATATGCTTAAAGAAATTTATGAACAAAAAAAGGCTATTACGAGATCGATTAATTTTTGCAAGATTATTGGGGATTCTGGAAAAAACCAGAGTAGCCTTGGAGGAGATGGTCTTTGGCGCCAAATGGGATTAACGAGTAAGCAGGTAAAAAATTTAACACATATAGGTTTTGTTGCAGCCGGAACTTCGTGGCATGCGGCACGAGTCGCTCAGTTTTTTTTCGAATATATTTGTAAAATTCCAGTACGGGTGCATTTGGCTTCAGAATTTTTGCATATGCCATTTTTTCCAGGTGAAAATGGTGTGTATGTAGCGATTTCGCAATCTGGTGAAACGGCAGATACGCTTCAGGCTATGCGTTTGGTAAATTCATATAATATTTCGACCATTGCTTTGACTAATGTAGCTTCGAGTACTATTGTTCGTGAGGCTGCAGGTTTTTTACCAATGCAAGCTGGTCCTGAGATATCAGTAGCTTCTACAAAGGCCTTTTCGACGCAATTAGCTATGTTGTATTGGTTAGCGCATCGAATTGCTTTGCAGAAGGGGCTTGTGAGCATTTCTGAAATGCGCGAAGCTGAAGAAGATTTGTTTGTTACTGCTGAAATTTTGGAAACAACAATCGAAACATATAAATTAAAAATTACGCAAGAATTAGCCGAAAAATATTCGAAGTTTGATAGATATATTTTTTTGGGCAGACATATTAGTTACCCCCTTGCCCTTGAGGCTGCTCTTAAAGTCAAAGAAATAGCGTATATCTTTGCAGAATGTTATCCGGCAGGAGAGTTAAAGCATGGTCCTATTGCATTGGTTGATCAATTGACTCCTGTTGTAATCTTTTCGACGCTTGATGACGTTGTGTATTGGAAAATTGTATCAAATGCTGAAGAAGTCAGGGCTCGTAAGGGACATTTATTGGTATTTGCCTTTGAGGGGCAAAAAGAGCTTATTAAGCTTGCGGACTATGCCTTTATAATTCCGCGTGTTAAGCCGCTTCTTGGACCGTTAGCAATGACAGGGTTAGTTCAGTTTTTTGTGTATCATATTACGAAGAAATTGAATCATCCTGTTGATAGGCCAAGAAATTTAGCAAAGTCGGTAACGGTTGAATAGTGGCAAAAATGGCAAAAAAGGGAATAGACTTGCGACTTTTGGTTTCTGTTCCTATAATAAACAATAGAGCAGCTGGGAAATGGCAAAAAGTTACTTTGTTTTTATGCTAGTATAGTAGTACAGATAGAAAGATATTTGAAATTTGTGTTTTTGCTTTTGAAATTTAGTAAAATATATAAGGTCTGGATTAGGGGTCTCTTTCAAACTACGTACGTCTATGTACCTTATTCCGGCAGTTAGTTTAAGTTTTGAGCGTATTTGTGAGTTCCAGTACGAGTAATTTAGAAAGGGTCCCCAAGAGATTTTAATAATAAATAAGTAAAAAATAGTTAAATTTGTAGTAATTATTAGTTTTAATAAATGATATGTAAAATAAGTAGTATTAGTTTGAGGTAACTTCTCTGGGCGCTTGTGCTTAGGTAGTTTGAATCTAGCAATAGTACTTAAAAATAGTCTGGAGAACTTTATGTCAAGCAAGAAATTGTTCGTAGCTAATCTTCCTTACTCAATATCAGAAACACAATTGAGCGATTTATTTCAAGAAGCCGGAACAGTTGAATCAGTAAAAATTATCAAAGACAACATGACCGGCCGCTCACGTGGTTTTGGGTTCATTGAAATGGCTACAGAAGAAGAAGCTCGTCAAGCTATTGAAAAAATGAACGACCATGAGTGCGATGGTAGAAAATTAAAAGTTGATATCGCAGCAACACGTGAAGGCGGACCTCGTACGGGCGGATCTCGCGATGGCGGTAGATCTCGTGATGGCGGATCTCGTGGTGGATATGGTTCACGTGGCGGTAACGGCGGTGGCTACGGTAGATAAGCGTATTAGTTAGTAAGTGGTGCTGAAGCTTTGCTCGGCTCGCATTAGAAATTGTACTTGTTTATATTTTTTTATTTTTTAATGACCTGGAGAACTTTATGTCAAGTAAGAAATTGTTCGTAGCTAATCTTCCTTATTCAATATCAGAAACACAATTGAGCGATTTGTTCCAAGAAGCAGGCACAGTCGAATCAGTAAAAATTATCAAAGACAATATGACCGGCCGCTCACGTGGTTTTGGTTTTATTGAAATGTCTACTGAAGAAGAGGCTCGTTTAGCTATTGAAAAAATGAACGACCATGAATGTGATGGTAGAAAATTAAAAGTTGATATGGCTACTTCACGTGAAGGTGGACCTCGCACAGGTGGATCTCGCGATGGCGGATCTCGTGGCGGATCTCGCGATGGCGGTGGGTATGGTTCACGTGGTGGTAATGGCGGCTACGGTAGATAATCGTATCGTTCGTAAGCGTTACTAAAGCTTTGCTTGGTACGCGTTAGTATTTGTACTATTTGTTCCTTTTTATATTTTTTTAACGATCTGGAGAATTTCATGTCAAACAAAAAGCTATTCGTAGCAAATCTTCCTTATTCAACAACAGAAAGCAGCTTAAGCGATTTATTTCAAGAAGCTGGTACAGTTGAATCAGTAAAAATCATTAAAGATAACATGACTGGCCGTTCACGTGGTTTTGGTTTCATTGAAATGTCTTCTGAAGAAGAAGCTCGTCAAGCAATTGAAAAAATGAATGACCATGAATGTGATGGCAGAAAATTAAAAGTTGATTTAGCAACATCACGTGAAGGTGGCCCTCGCACTGGTGGATCTCGTGACGGCGGCGGATCTCGCGACGGTGGATATCGCTCACGCGGTGGATACTAAGTTAATTTCCAGTTTCTGGAAACAACCTAAGTAATTCATAGACATTAGAGAAGGTCAAAAGCTTTGAGCAAGAGCTTTTGACCTTCTGTTTTTGAGCGATAAGAATGTTTTCGAGTCCGAATTTTTCTACTTCTTTGATACAGGTATCAATTTGGTTTATAGGCTTAATTTGCCCTGTTAAACTGATCTCTGCAAGAGCGACCGATTTTTGAGGCAATGGTTTTTGAAAGTAGCTTGAAAGTAGTGCTAAAGCTATGCCCAGGTCACTTAAACTATCTTTTATCTTTAATCCACCACTCACTTTAAAAAATATATCCTGATTACTTAATTGCACGTGTAAGTATTTCTCAAGAATAGCTGCGATTAAGACAACACGCTTGGGGTCAACCCCGGTTACAACTCGTTGCGCAAAGCCCAACTTTGAGGTTATACATAGTGCCTGTAGCTCTAATAATATGGGCCGTATTCCCTCAATACTGCATACAAGTACTGCCCCGGGTGTATATGTTGTTTCTTCTAGCAATTGCTTATTTATGTTTGATACTTCTTCTAGGCCTTGTTCACACATTTGGAAAAAACCAACTTCGTTTATTGCCCCGAATCTGTTTTTTACTGACCGTAAAATTCTTGTTTGCCAGCGGTCTTCAGCTTGTAGATAAAAAACGGCGTCGACTATGTGTTCAAGTACTTTGGGTCCAGCTAAATTGCCGTCTTTTGTGACGTGTCCTGTAATAAGAATGGCGATATTATGCTCTTTGGCGAGTCTCATCAGGTGAAATCCCGCTTCTCTCAGCTGTCCAATAGTTCCAGGGATAGTTGATGAATCAAGAGATATATAGCAGTTTTGAATAGAATCTAGGATTACTAGGTCGGGTTTTTTTTCCACACTAATTTGAATAATATTTTGTAAGCATGCTTGATCTGAAAGTAAAAGTTTTGAATCAGCTGTATTGAGCCTGTTAGCTCTGTTTTTTATTTGATTTAGAGATTCTTCTGAAGAAAAGTAAATTACGTTGTGATTTTGTGCAATTTTGTCTGCAATTTGTAATAGTAACGTCGATTTACCGATGCCAGGGTCCCCGCTTAAAATTGTAAAAGATCCTGGTAATATCCCACCGCCTAAAACTCTATCCCATTCTTTGATGCCAGAAAGCATGCGTTCTTGTGATTCTGTTTGTATTTGAGAGAAGAGTAATAGATTTACTGGTGCTGTTCCCGTGTTTTTGCTTGATAATGTTCCCGTAAGAAGTGAGCCTTCAGGCTGCTCTATGTGCTCGACAAAACTATTCCATTCACTACAAGATGGGCAGCAGCCGATCCATCTTAAGCTCGACTGTCCACAATTGCTGCACTCATAGTGTATTTTGTTTTTTGCCAAATTTTTTCCTGTTAGTTCTTGGTTTTTTTGTAGCGCTACATAGTCCGTCGACAGATTTAGCGTAGGGGGAAGCTTGTCGAAGGGGCATCTAGTTTCTTATATTTGGACACTCGTAATCTTATTTTTTTGTATTAAAATGTCTATTTTGGGCTGTTTATCTATCTGGAAACAGTTGCGACAGCGGGCTTCGTAATATTCTGTTCCACTGACTAAAATTATTGGATCATCATAGTTAGCTGCTTTGCCATTAATTAAGCGTTGAGTATGATGTGCTTCTTGTGCACATACGACGCAAACAGCTTTGAGTTTTGTTACTTTGTCAGCCAGTGACATAAGAATTGGGGTTGTGCCAAATGGTTCGCCTCGAAAATCTAAATCAAGCCCAGCAACAATAACGCGTTTTCCATGTTGGACTAAATAAGACACAATTGAGACGATAGAGCTTGGAAAAAACTGGACCTCGTCTATGCCTACTACATCTATGTCACTGCTTGCTAGCTCTAAAATTTGCTCAATTCCGGTGTCGTTTTGTCCTATTGGGAAAGCTGCGCGTTCTTTGCCATCATGAGAGACGATGCACGTGTGGCTTTTTCGAACATCGATGTAATGTTTGATGGTCAAAACTTTTTGTTTAGCAAATTCCGCACGTTTTAGGCGCCGCATAAGTTCTTCTGTTTTTCCTGAAAACATTGAGCCACAGACGACCTCCAGAGACCCTTTTTGTCTTATGTTTGTCTTCACTTTTTTCTCCAGTTTTATTCCAAAATTTAATCCCTGATATACGATGTTTTTTTGAAGTATATCAGGGATTTGTGTTTGCAAAAAGCTTTGGCTTTTTAACTACTAATTATAAGTAAATTATTGAAGGCAAGCCTGTTTTTTGATGTCAGCTTCGCTTACCTCGTTGGGTTTAAAAATGGGCCAGGTTGTTGGGTGAAGAATTTTCCAAGAAGATTGCGATTGCACGTTTGCAGGGTTTATAGGCTGTGTATTTTTATTTGGGTTCATGTTTTGTGTGGCAATGTTTGGTTGGGTAACGCTGTTATTTTGTTGAGCGGTGGGTTCTATTTTGTGGCCTTTGCCGCCGCCTGCCCAACCAGGAAGATTGTTTAATAAATTGTCTCCGGCTCTAAGTCCTGCTTCGTCTAATAATTTTAGATTTTTTTCTGTTAAAAGGCCTTGAAGCAAGAGTTCAAGTTTTGGATTAGGTTCATCTGGAAAATCGATCTTATGAAGTATGCCATCAATAATTTTTTGACCAATATTTGGACATGTTTTTTCTAAGCGTTCCAAGAGTAATTCAATGTCAGGGTTTATTTTTATGTCGTTTTTTGTTTTAACTTCGTTAGATTCAATCCCCCTTATGTTACTGTTAGCAAGATTTTGCACCGTTTTGGTTTCTCGCCGTTCAGCGACATCAAAGAATTTTTCCGAGGTAAATTTAGCGATGTCTTCTGCTTTTTCTTTATAATGGTCTATTGCGTTGGGTTCTTTTTCAGTTTTGATTGCACTGGGATTTGCTGTCTGGTTTGGCTCTGTTTTGTTTTTACCTTGGGCAACACCTTTTATGGCGCCGGCTGTAAAGTTTTGGCCAGTTTTTGCCGCACGTCGTTCAGCAACATCAAAGAATTTTTCTGCGATAAATTCAACAATGTTTCCCGCTTTTTCTTTTAAGACGTCCCATAGCCAAAATTCACTTATAGATGTTTTTAATCGTTCTCGAAGGTCATTGTCATAAGCTATATAGCATATAATTGCTATTGTTATTATAAGAGAACTGTAAATGACGTATTTTTTTATGTTTTTAGGTTGTAGGGTCGGTTCATCAAAAGCATGTATTTGTAGTGTTTCGATTAGGTCAATAATATTTTGTTCTTTGATTTGATCATTTAGTTTTTTATTTATCTCAATCAATTCTTGTTTAATAATATTTAATAAATAGACAAAATTTTCTTGTCTGACACGGTACGGATCTTTGCTGCTGCTATCATTGATGATTAAAATATAGATCATGATTTTTGATAGAGTTGTTCTAAACGGGAAGGCTGGATTATTGTTCGGTGCGTTAATTTTTTTATTATAAAGTTCGTCATAGTATGTATTGAGGGGCACAGAAAGATCTTTAGGCATACTTGTGTAGCTTAAAATAAATTGATATAGCCAGACATGGTAAAACTCGTTAAATATGCTTAGTAATTCTGCGCTGGATGGGTTATTGGTGTTGTTTTCTAGGTATTCTATTAACTGTAAAATTTTTTCCTGATCGCCGTAAATGTTTGGGTCAAATATTAGGTTGACATTAAAGTTTTTTGGGAAAAAGTCGTTTTTTATGTATTCACCAATTGTAGAGATTATTTCATTTCTTTTTGATTGGCGCTGAATATCTAAAGCTCCCTTTGAGTCGCGAACGAGATTTAATAGGGCGTTTAAGTTGAAAATTTTCGGCGTATTTTTTATGGTTGAGTTTTGTATGGATTCTGCGCTTGGGGTTATTGGGCATCTGGTTAGATCTATATTATTTTTTTGATCGGCAGGTAAAGTTTGTGCCCATATAAACAAAAATATAAGAGAAACTGTGAGTATTATTTTTTTGGCTACTTTGAACATATTGAGTCTTTCTGTTATTAATTAAGCTTAATTTAGTGTTTATATTTTTTATAAGAGTAGCGTGTTGCTAAATATTCAAAAATATTTATTTAAAGAGTTTTTTAGATTGGGCATTTATTGTATCGCGTTAAGTAGAAGCCTGTCAATAAGTGGAGATTTAACTGATTAAATGGGCTTGTTTGTTTGAGTTTATCTTTTACTTGTAACGAGATAGTGTATTGAAAAGTTAATCCCTGATATGCGCTTTTTTGATGCATATCAGGGATTTGTGTTTAGAAATTAGGTAGGCTTTTAATTTTTTATTATTGATTTGTTGTAGTTGGTGTTTGATCGGGGGTTGTTTCTTGGTTTTTAGGGCTCAACCAATTTTTTATGAAATCTTTAGTGCTAACGACGCATTCTTTGGTTTTGTCCCATGCGTCAGAGGCCCCATTTTTTATCCCATTTCCCAATGCTTTTGTTTTTTCCACGATTGTGTTTACAGCTTCTGATCCTACTTCTTTTGCCCCTTCGTTTAGCCCGATTACAACCCCTTTGCCTACCTTTTGAGATACTTTTTCAGCGCTTTGATCTAGAGCTTTTTGAAATTCTTCATTTTCCAAGATACCATTGGTTAATTCTTTACCAAATTCTCTCACTACTTCTTTGATCCAGTCTTTTACTTCGGCTTTAGCTTTTTGGTATTTATTTTTTATATAGTCTTGGACTGGTTCTTGCATTAAAACATAAGTTAAAACAGTTGCTGTGACAATAACTGTTCCTCCGATTACCCATTTTCTTACATTTTTAGGTTGAATGGCTGGGACGTCAAGAGTATGTGCTTGTAGTGTCTTGATGAGTTCGATAATGTTTTGTTCAGGTATTTGATTTTTTAGTTTGTCATTTATCTCAATTAATTCGTTTTTGATGATATTTAATAAATAAACGAGGTTTTGTTGTTTGACGCGATAAGAATCGTTACTGCCATTAATGATTAAAATATAGATCATGATTTTTGCTAGTGTTGTTCTGAATGGGAAAATCGGGTCATTTTTTTGTGTTATTATTTTTTTATTATAAAGTTCGTCATAGTACGTATTTAGTGAGATAGAAAGATCTTTAGGCATAAGTATGTCGCTGATAATAAATTGATACAGCCAGATATGGTAAAATTCGTTTAAATGGTCCAAAAGCTCTGTGCTTGCGGAGTTGTTTTTATTGTTATCTAGATATTCGATTAACTGTAAGATTTTTTCTTGATCCCCATAGACATTTGGGTCAAGTATTAAGTTGTTATCGAAGTTTTTTGGGAAAAAGTCATTTTTTACAAGTTCTCCCAGAGCGATTATTATTTCGTCTCTTTTTGATAGACGTTGGAAATCTAAAGCACCTTTTGAGTCGCGAATCATATTTAAGAGAGAGCTCATGTTGAATATTCTTGGTGTATTTTTCATGGTTGGGTTTTGGGTTGAATCTATGCTTGGGGTTATTGGGCAATCTGTTAAATCTATGTTTTTTTGATTGTCAGGGGGTGTTTGGGAGTTTATTGTTAAAATTTGTGAATCTATTGGGGAAATTTCTCTGCACATAAGTGAAAAAATAAGTGATATTGCGAGTATTGTTTTTTTGGCTACGCTAAACATATCGAGCCTTTCTATATCTAATTTACTGTGTTTTTTAATGACCCACCCCGGGCATTTAAGATTTATGAATGTTATTGTAGCGTGTTAAACAGAAAGAAGTCAATAACTCGAGATTTAACAAGCTGAGTTTTAACGTAAACTGAGGCTTAAGCCGTGAAGAGTCTTGTGGTGCTTTTAAAATGCTCGCAAAGTTTTCTTTTAGAAATTATTTTTATAGTTGCTGTTATAATCCGAGTTGTTTGCGCATGCGTTCGGTTGCTGCCTCAAGATGTTCTGGGATATCTATGCCGATAACTTCTTCGTTAGTTTCGTGTATTTTAATCGATAGCCCGTTTTGTATGTATCTCAGTTGCTCAAGTTTTTCAGCGTCTTCCAGTGGACTTGGGGCCATTTGCTCTATCTCTTTGAGAGCTTGCGGTGTATATGCATAAATGCCAACGTGTTTGTAGTATGTTTTTTCTGGGCTATTAAGAGGTTCTCGGTAGAACGGGATTGCGCTACGCGAAAAATAGAGCGCATTATCGTTGATGTCGCATACTACTTTGGCAAAGTTTGGAGAAGGTATCTCGTTTTCGTTACATATTTTCTTTTTTAGGGTCCAAATTTGGTTTGGCTTATTTGAAGGGTTGTCTATTGACTGTAAAAGTGTATCGATCATGGCTGGTGAGATGAATGGTTCGTCACCTTGCCAATTTACCCAAATATCAGCTTCTATCTTGTTTGTATTGAGAACTTCAATAATACGGTCTGTCCCTGATGGGCATTCAGGCGATGTCATAATGTAATTAGGTGTTATTTTTTTTATAATAGCTTCTGTTTCTTGAGAGTCTATTGCGAACCCGACGTAATCAAAATGTTTTACTTGCTGAGTTGCGATCCATACCCATTCGAGAAGTGGTTTGCCGAGTATAGTAGCAAGCATTTTACGTGGAAAGCGTGTTGAAGCCAGACGAGCTGGAATAATGCAGGCAATTTTTTTATTTTTAAGCATAGTTAAAAGTTTCCAAAAGTTTTTATTTAAAATATATTTAAAATGTGGTGTAATAAAAGCCTTTTATAATAAGAAAATTATAATAAAAAGTGTAATTAAGTTTGACATAAAATAGAGAAAAGTAAATTTATAGGAATTCATATGCCAGCACACGGATATCTTCTTGTTCGTAAGTCTCCTGTCATAAATGGATCTGTCGAATTGGTTGGGGCAAAAAATGCGGTGCTTGTTATTATCGCATCGTTAATTTTGACCCGGGGCAAATCAATAATTTCTAATGTACCCAGCTCTGTGGATGTTCAGTATATGATTATGCTGTTGCGTGATTTGGGTGCTCATATAGAATTTGATGCGAAAGCTAAAATATTGATAGCTGACACTTCAAGTATTAACAGTTTTGAAGTAAAGCCTGAAATTATGAATAAGATGCGGGCGTCTATTCTTGTTATGGGGCCACTTCTGGCTCGTTTTGGTAAAGCTAAAGTTGCTTTGCCTGGCGGGTGTTTAATAGGCGCACGTCCAATCGATTATCATTTAAAGGGCTTTCGGCAGATGGGTGTAAAGACTGAAGACAATATCCCGTTTCTTGATGCAGAGATAGCAGGTACTGGTTTAAATTTGTCTCGACGCATAGTTCTTGAATATCCAAGCGTTGGGGCAACGGAAAATATTATGATGTTTGCAACTCTACAGCCAGGACTGACTGTTATTGTTAATGCAGCTCTTGAGCCAGAAGTGCTTGATTTAATTGATTTACTAAGAAAAATGGGCGCTAAGATAGTTTATGAAGGCTCTATTATAACTATTCAAGGCGTTGATGTCTTGTCTGGTGTAGAACATTCGGTGATCCCTGATCGCCTTGAAGCTGGAGCTGTTTTATTAAGCGCTGCTATGACCGGTGGCACTATTGATTTACCTACTGCACGAGCTGATCATATGGATACGTTTTTAGAAAAACTAAAAGAAATGGGTCATTTAATCACATGCGGGACAAATGCAACACAAGAGTTGCCTTTACAGGGTATCCGTTTACAAGCAACGAGAGAGCCTCGTGCTATTTCTGTTAAAACGGGGCCTTATCCTTGTTTTCCAACAGATTTGCAGGCCCCGCTTATGGCTGCATTGTGTTTGGCGAATGGGACAAGTACGGTAGAAGAAACTGTTTTTGAGAATAGACTTATTCATGTTCAAGAGTTGCAGAAAATGGGGGCGCAAATTACGCTCAAGGGCTCTAAAGCTGTGATTAGAGGTGTTGATCATTTATATGGGTGCGAAGTTATTGCGACTGATATTCGAGCTTCGTGTGCGTTGGTTTTGGCTGGTTTTGTTGCTGAAGGCGAAACAAAAATTATAGGGGATCATCATTGGAGACGCGGGTATGATAATCTTGAAGAAAAGCTACATGTTTTAGGAGCACATATAACGTTGTTTTCTTCTAAGAGCGAGTAGTTTCTGCTCTGTCGCTCTATAACTTATTTACGTAACTTTAATATTATTTTGCTGAGGCAGCTGATAGTTCGGAAACTTCGCGGGTTATCAGCGCTTGTCTTTGTTTATTATAGATTAAGGTAAGTTTTTCTAGATATTTATTGGCATTGGTTGTTGAACCGTCCATTGCTATAAATCGTGCAGCTTGCTCAGCTAAAAGACCTTGATAGAGTAAATTCGTGATAAATTCTTTTACGTAGCATGTCGCTAAATAATCGAGAGTTTCAACAAAATCTTGCTCCCAAATGAGATCTGTGTTTTTTAATTCTGATGTAGGAGTTTGCAGATCTTTAATGTCTTCATTTTCAGCTTTTGTGCTTATTTGAGTCGTTTTCGATGCTTTTTCGTTTTTATCTAATTTTTCTTCTAATTCATCGTATACAAACGGGATGAGGGTTGATTTTTTCGGCATTTGTACGAAAAAGGTGTTTTTGAGTTGGCTGCTGTAAAATGTTACCGATGAAAATTTAATGGGTCCAAGCATGATTTTATCTATTAGATCGCTTGCTATGATAGTGTAATTGTTTGAGTTTAATTCAGTATAATTACATAAAATATTGTCTGGATATTTTGGTTGTAAAAAGTTGATTGCTTTTTTGCCAATGGTTATAAAGTGAGGGGTTTGTTTTGGATCGATAGTAAGTGATTGGTCGATGTAATGAAAAAGATTTTGATTTAAGCTTCCGCATAATCCCTTTGAAGTAGAAACAATAACAAAAAGTGGGTTTTTATCGCAAATGTCATCAGGAAAGAGAAGTGGATTTTTCCATTTGGGAACTTGCACAATGGTCTGGGCAAAAAGTTTTTTAATATTTTGCATGTAATATCGTAATGCTATGTGTTTTTTTTCGAGTTTAGCGTATAAAGACATAGATACTAATCGAACGGCGTGTGTTATTTTTTGGGTATTTTTGATGGCTTTGATTTTTTGTCGTAATTGTATAAGTTGCGACACTATATTTCCTTATTTTCTTAGCATTTGAAAGAGAGGTTGGTTGAACGTTTAATGTTTATAGCATTAAAGTAGTCAAAAAAAACTTGTTTTACAAATGAAAAGAGTAACAATGTTCTTTTGTTCCTGTTCATTATGCTAAACTAGCATAGGGTAGTATAAAAGTGAGTATTTGAGTTATAGTGTGGTTTTTTATGATTATAATTATAGATGGCTATAATTTGTTGCGGCAAGTGTACCCGCGAGTCAAGGGTTGCCTGGAAGGGCAACGAAAGCATTTTGTTAAGTTTTTGGCATATTATAGGCAAAAAAAGGGGCAAGAGCTTAAAGATGTGATTGTAGTGTTTGATGCTGGGCCTTGTTCTCATGCTACACGAGATGTTTGTGGCGGTGTTGTTGTAATGTTTTCTGGGCAAAAAAGTACCGCTGATGACTGGATTGAGGAATACGTAGAAAGATATAAAGATCAAGAAAAACTACTCGTAACACTTGACCGTGAACTTATTCGGCGATGTGAAAAATATAATACAGTTTCTATGGACGTTTTTGAGTTTTATGCGATTGTTAAAGATAGTATAATAAAAGGGCAAGAGTGTAAAAGTTCTCTTGAAGTTTCTTCTGAATTTAAAAAGTTTAAGCATGATCAAGATGTTGTTGGTCAAGGAAAAATTGACAGCAAGGCGCTTGATTTGTTGATGGAGCAAGCTAGTTTTCATATTTTTGTAAAAGATAAAAAGAGTGACGATGAATTAATTAATAAGAAAATAAATAAAAGTTCAACGAAGTTATCTAAGCAAGAGCGTAAGATTTATTCTGTTCTGAAAAAAATACGATAATAATATGTGTGAGATTATGAAGAATATAAAGCAGGTTAAAGAAGAAGTAGAGATTGTATTTTCTTTTGATCAACTTGAAGTAGTAGTAAAAGAGGGATTTGTGCCGTGTTTGAAAACACATGCAATTTTTGCATTCAATGGCCCATTAGGTGCGGGGAAAACAACAATTATTAAAGAAATATTAAAGCAGTGTGGCGTTACAGAGGTTGTAAATAGTCCGACTTTTGGTTATGTAAAAAGCTATAAAGGATCTGGCGGTGTGACTTACAATCATTTTGATCTTTATCGTCTTGATTCTTTGGAGTCATTTGTGCATGCGGGATTTGATGAGTTTTTGTGCGCTCCAAACACTTTTAATTTTATCGAATGGCCAGAAATTATAAGTTCGTTATTAGAATCTCTTGCATTGTATGAAAAAGTACGTAAAATCGATATTTCTTATCACAATGAAAATATACATAAAAGGGTTGTGAAGTTTTAGTTTAAGACTGTGTGATTAGTAAATGTGGTAAAAAGCGTGAAAAATTTAATTTAAAAGTTGAAATCTTTGATTAAAGCATTTATCATTATTGTCACTTGAATAAGAGTGCCTATAGTCGGTACCTGCAGTAGGTGGCGCTAAAGCGTTGTTTTTATTGTGAGATTCTCGGTTTTTAGGTGTGAAATATATATAAATAGGGGAGATTCCCGAGCGGTCAAAGGGGACGGACTGTAAATCCGTTGGCTACGCCTTCACAGGTTCGAATCCTGTTCTCCCCACCATCTCTTTGGAAAAGATGATTGGTGCAGTTAAATGCTATTGAAATAGAAATTTTATAAGCGGGAATAGCTCAATTGGCTAGAGCGACAGCCTTCCAAGCTGTAGGTTGCGGGTTCGAGCCCCGTTTCCCGCTCCAGAACGAGTGCTGGCATAGCTCAGTTGGTAGAGCAGCTGATTTGTAATCAGCAGGTCGCTGGTTCGAGTCCAGTTGCCAGCTCCATGAATAAGACATGTTCTTTCGGTGTAAATTGTGTTTTGCAATGTAAATAGTGCTTGTTATAACCGTTGGAATGTGCTAAATTTTTTAAGATTCTAATTAGATTATGAGATATAAAAACAAAGAGTGTTTTATATCGATATTTAATGATTGGTTGCCTTATAGATTTGTGGATTATGTGGATTGATTGTTTATAGGCATAAATTGTTGCCCACGTAGCTCAGTTGGTAGAGCACTTCCTTGGTAAGGGAGAGGTCACCGGTTCAATCCCGGTCGCGGGCTCCACTTGCAGTTTGTGGTTTCAGCCCCAAGGTTAGATAGAAAGTTTTTTACTATGGCAAAAAATAGAACGATAGTTCATCTTGAATGTGGGATTTGTAAGATTAGAAACTACAGCAAAAAAGTTTCTAAGAAGAGAGCTTTCGGGAAACTGGAGCTGCAGAAGTTTTGTGCTGGTTGCAGAAAGCATTCTGCGCACAAAGAGACGAAGTAGGTTTGAGAGTTGTTTTGAAGGTCAGTAGCTCCAATGGTAGAGCAGCGGACTCCAAATCCGCGTGTTGGGGGTTCGAGTCCCTCCTGGCCTGCCACAAAATCGACCGAGGGTTGTAAAGGATGAATAAAGTTATAACGTTTGTTAACGAAGTTAAAAATGAAATTAAGAGAATTACATGGCCTAGCCGTGATGAATTAGTCGGGTCAACGATAATAGTATGCATAGTAACACTGATTTTTTCATTTATTCTTGGATCTATGGATTTTATTTTTAACTATGTTATAAGACATTTTATTCTTTAAGCGTTATTAAAATAAGTAAGTTGTATCAGATAGGTGACTCGTTAGTCGCAGAGTTTGTAGGTCAGAATGAAGCGTTGGTATGTAGTACAGGTATACACAGGGTTTGAAGAGTTCGTAAAGAACGATTTAAAGATGCGGGCTCAAGAAGAGAACGCTGAAGACCTTATCGGAGATATATTAATCCCAGAAGGTGAAATGGCTTCTTTTTTCTCTGACACAGGGACAAAGAAAGAGAAGATTTTTCCTGGGTATCTACTTGTTAATCTGGAATCAGCTCCTGAGGCTTTTAGAATAGTTTTATCAACTCCGCGAGTGACGCGTTTTTTAGGGGGTGAAAGTCCAGTTCCCCTTTCTGATAAAGAAGTTGACAGAATTTTCTCCCAAATGGAAGGCAAGTTGGCTCTGGCGAGCGAAAAAGAAGTTTTTTCAGTTGGGAGCGAAGTGCACATCAACAGTGGTCCTTTTTCGGGTTTTGTTGGAATTGTGGATAAGGTTGATGAAGATAAAGAGCGTTTAACTGTTTTGGTCAGTATCTTCGGAAGGCTTACTCCCGTCGAGCTTGGTTTCGATCAAATTAAAAAGTAAAGTTATCGCGTAAACGATGTTAGGTGATTGATTATGGCAAAAAAATAAAAGCTAATCTTAAGCTTCAGATTCCGGCTGGTGGAGCTACTCCTGCCCCTCCTGTTGGATCGTCTTTGGGTCAGCATGGTGCGAACATAATGGATTTTTGTAAGAAATTTAATGCCTTGACTGCGAGCCGTAAGGGAGAAACGGTTCCCGTACAGATTACGGTTTATGTAGATAAGACATTTGATTTTATTACAAAAACTCCTCCTGTTTCTGAGCTCATTTTTAAAAGAGCGAAAATAACCAAAGGGGCGAGTACGCCTGGAAAACAACAAGTTGGTACAATTTCGATGAGAGACGTAGAAGAAATCGCAAAGATAAAATTGCCAGATTTGAATGCGTTTGATTTAGATGCTGCAAAAAAAAGTATAGCAGGTAGTGCTAAGAGCATGGGCCTTGCGGTTGTTGATTAAGGTTGTTGATAATAAGTAACGATGTTAATTTTGAGATAGGGCTTTCTTATGAGCAAGGCAGGTAAAAAGCACGCAGATGCCAAAGAAAAATTGGCGTCTATTAAGATTACTAATGCACGGGAGGCTTTACAGTTTTCTGTAAGCAATGCTCATGTAAAATTTGATGAAACAGTTGATGTAAGTATTGTTCTTGGTATAGATCCATTAAAAGGCGAGCAAACCGTGAGAGGTTCTGTTCTTTTGCCGCATGGAACAGGCAAAAAGCTCAAAGTTCTTGTCTTTACAAAAGGCACATATGAAGATGAAGCAAAAGCGGCAGGTGCTGATTTTGTTGGATCTGACGATCTCATAGATAAGATACTTGCTGGTTGGATGGATTTTGATGTAGCTGTAGCAACTCCTGATATGATGGGGCTTGTTGGAAAAGTTGCTAAAATTCTTGGGCCCCGAGGTTTGCTTCCAAATAAAAAGCTTGGAACAGTTACATTTGATGTTGCAAGTATTGTATCTGACTTGAAAAAAGGGCGTGTTTCCTTCCGAAATGATAAGGGAGGAGTGCTTCACGCGCCATTTGGAAAAGTTTCATTTGGAATTGAAAAGTTGTTGGACAATTATCAGGCTCTCATTCGAGCAATTCAGTCAAGTAAGCCTGCATCTTCTAAGGGTAGATTTATTAGAAAAATTACTATTTCATCTTCCATGGGGGTTGGTGTATCAATAGTACCTGACGAGATGATATAACTTTCAAGAGGTATTGAAAAAATGAATCGTCAAGAAAAAGAAAAAGTTGTCTCTGATTTTGGAGAATTGTTTGTACAGTCAAAAGCGGCTTTTTTGGTGGATTACAAAGGTCTTAATGTTCCTTTGACGCGAGACTTTAGAAAGCAATTGCGAGATGTTGACGGCGTTTTTAGAGTGATGAAGGCCCGACTTATGAAAAAAGCAGCGCAAAACGTTGCTCAGGAAGTTGGTGGCGTTGATGCTTTTCAAGAGCACTTTAAAAATCAAGTCGGAGTAGTTTTCGCTAATGGTGATGTATCTTCTCTTGCGAAAAAACTTGTAAATTTTTCAAAAGAAACTGAAAATTTACGGGTTTTATCTGCTTTGTTTGAATCAAGAGTGATGACAAAGGAAGATGTAGTTGCTTTGGCTTCTCTTCCGTCCAGAGATGTTTTGTTGGCTATGCTCTTACTTGCTATGCGCGGACCAACAATGCACCTTACGCACTCTTTGCAAGCTTTGTTGACCCAATTTGTTTATTCTTTAGAACAAATTAGCAACCAAAAAAGCGAATAGTTATTATTTAAAACTGATTTTATTATACTTTAAGGAGTTACTATTATGTCATCAAAATTCGTAGAAGAAATAGGTAAAATGTCCGTAATGGAACTTGCAGGACTTATTAAAGAACTTAAAGAAACCTTTAATATTCCTGATATGGCTGCTGCTGCTCCTGTTGCAGCTGCAACAGCTGCTGCTGCTCCTGCTGAGCAAGAAGAAAAGAGTTCATATACTGTGACTCTTAAGGATGCACCTGGCGAAAAAATAAAGGTTATTAAAGCGTTGCGTTCAGTAACGACTTTGAATCTTGGTGATGCAAAGAAAGCTGTAGAAAATACACCTTTCGTTATTAGTGAATCAACAACTAAAGAAGAAGCTGAAAAAATAAAGAAAGCTTTGGAAGAGTCTGGTGCAAAAGTTGAGTTATCTTAAGCATAATTCAATTTTGTAAGAGTGATTCGTTTTTGAGTCCCCATTTTAAAAACTTATAATTGAGTTTTTAAAATGGGACTCTTTTATCATGTGAATTTGTTTTTAGTAATGTGTTGGGCAATTACTGGTTAGGAGCGAGTGGATGTCTCAATTTGGCAGAGGTGAGGGTTCTTTAAGGAAGTCATTTGGTAAAATCAATGAGGCTGTCTCATTGCCCAATCTTATAGAAGTTCAGTCGAAGTCGTTTAATAACTTTGTACAGTTGGACTGTCTTCCGTCTGAACGTAAAAATATGGGATTAGAAAAAGTATTACATGATACTTTTCCTATTGAACACAATGATCGTATATCATTAGAATACGTTAGTTATGAACTTGGTAATTGGGCATGCGTTTGTGGCGTGCTTACAGGGATTGAAAATCGTTATAAATGGACATGCTCTTCGTGCAAAAAGGGTGGATGCAGTAAACTAAAAGATTCAAAGTGTCCAGAATGTAAAAAGTCTACAGCGAGTTATATTCATTGTAAAAAATGTTTTTCTCGTGTTTCTATTAAGACAGATCTAACTGTTACCGAAAGCAGATTTAGTGGCAAAACGTTTTCTATGCCGTTAAAAGTTAAAATGCAATTGGTGAGTTGGGATGTTGATCCAGAAACTGCAAAAAAAGTTGTTCGTGATATAAAAGAGCAAGATGTGTTCTTTTGTGATTTTCCTGTCATGGTTGACTTGTATGAAGATTCGGAAGATGTTTTTAATCTTGGAAATCAGGGTACGTTTCTTATTAATGGCGTAGACCGTGTTGTTGTTAGTCAAATTCATAGAGCTCCGGGCGTCATGTTCTCGTTAAGTAAAAAAATAAAAGATTTTCGAGGTTATCCTTATCACATTGCTCGAATTATTCCAAGTAGGGGCTCGTGGGTAGATTTTGAATATGATCATAATGATCTTTTATATGTTAGAATAGATAAAAAGAAAAAAATTCTTGTTTCTACTTTTTTACAAGCAATAGGTATTGATAGAAAATCAATTTTGTCTACGTTTTATGATTTTGAAAAAGTAGATCTTAAAAAAAATATATTTTATAAAAAAGTTGATTCAGATTTGGTTGATCAACGTTTAGAAATAGGTTCGTTGCCAAAAGATATTGAAGATAAATTTACTATCGGTAAGCGTATTACAAAAGCCGATGTAGAGAAAATGCGTAAAGAAGGTGTTGAGACTCTTTTGGTTCGAACAAATAGTTTAAACAGTAAAATTCTTGCACAAGATGTTATCGATCCCTCAACGGGAGAAGTTCTTGTTAGTCAGGGAATGATTCTCACAGAAGAAATTATTGATGTTATAGCTAGTCTTGATGATTGCACGATATATTTGGTGAAATCATCAGGGTATCTTTTACAGCCAAGTATGGCATTAACATTTGCTCATGATCAAACTTCTTCTTATGAAGAAGCTCTTAAAGATGTCTTTAGTAAATTAAAGCCTGGTGATATTCCAAATACTAAGGTCATGGTTGAGTATATTAATAATTTGTTTTTTAATCCTAGATTTTATGATTTAACGATTGTCGGACGTATTAGAACGAACAGAAAACTGGGTCTAAAGATTGATGAATCTATTACGCATTTAACTAAAGAAGATATTGTTGCGACACTCAAGTATCTTATAGGATTGAAAGAACGAGGCGAAGGCGTTTTGGATGATATTGATCATTTGGGAAACCGTTGCATTCGATTAGTTGGTGAGTTATTGCAAAGTCAATTATATGTTGGGTTTGCGCGTATAGAGCGAATTGTTAAAGAAAGATTTAGACTACAAGAAAATTCAGCTGCTCTTATGCCATATGATTTTCTTAATGTAAAGCCACTGGCTGCTGTGTTAAGAGAGTTCTTTGGAACAGGCCAACTTTCTCAATTTATGGATCAAACGAACCCACTTGCTGAGATGGCACACAAGAGACGTTTATCGGCTCTTGGACCTGGCGGTATTACGCGAGAGCGTGCGACATTTGAAGTGCGAGACGTACATGCTTCTCATTATGGACGAATTTGTCCAATCGAAACTCCTGAAGGTCAAAATATTGGTCTTATTTCTTCGCTTGCAACGTATGCACGTGTTAATGAGCTTGGATTTATAGAAACGCCGTATAGAAAAGTAAAAAATGGTGTTGTTCAAGAAGAAACTGTGTATTTGGATGCATTTGAAGAAATTGGTGAGAAAATTGCCCAATCAACAGAAGTATTAGATTCGAAAAATAGATTTGAGCAGCCAAGAGTTTTGATTAGAAAAGATGGTGATTATATTCTTGTTGAAGCAGAAGAAGTTAATTATGTTGATGCTTCTCCAAGGCAATTGTTTTCTGTTCCGACTTCACTTATTCCATTCTTGGAAAACGACGATGCTAATCGAGCTCTTATGGGTTCAAACATGCAGCGTCAAGCTGTTCCTTTGGTTAAGTGTGAGGTTCCTCTCGTTGGAACTGGTATGGAAAAAGAACTTGGTCGATCTGAAGGCGTTGTGCTTATCGCCAAAAACCCGGGAACTGTAATTTATGTGTCAGCAGAAAAAGTTGTTGTTAGGGTTGAAAGACCTGGATCACAAGAGTTGACGGAAAGAGATTGGTTACTTGGGGCTGTCGATATTTATGAATTAAAGAAATTTGGTCGATCAAGTCATAACACATGGGTTCATCATAGACCTATTGTCAAGGTTGGTGAGACGGTTAAAAAAGGCGATGTTCTTACTGACGGTCCTGCTACTACAAATGGCGAGCTTGCGTTGGGAAGCAATATCGTGGTTGCGTTTATGCCATGGAATGGATACAACTTCGAGGACGCTATTGTTGTAAGCAAGCGTCTTGTTTCTGAGGATGTTTTTACCTCTATTCACGTCGAAGAATTTGTAGTTGAAGCTCGAGATACAAAACTTGGAGCTGAAGAAATAACGCGTGATATTCCTAATGTGTCAGAAAAAAGCTTAGAAGCTCTTGATGATGATGGAATAGTCAAAATAGGCACGCGTGTAAAGCCTGGGGATATTTTAGTTGGTAAAGTTACTCTTAAGGGAGACGTTCAAGTTTCACCTGAAGAAAAATTATTAAGGGCTATATTTGGAGAAAAATCTCGTGAAGTGCGAGATACATCTTTGAGAGTACCGCCTGGAGTAGAAGCAACTGTTATCGACGTTAAAGTATTTTCACGTAGTGGTATTCGAAAAGACAAGCGATATAAAGAAGTCGTACAAATAGAAACAAAGAAAATTGAAGAAAACTTTTCTTATCAGGTAGATGTTATACATGAGAGAATAAAGAGCAGCACGCTTGAGCTTCTCCATAACCAGACCCCAAAAGATGTTGCAACATATAAGAAATTTTTAAATAAAGATAAGTTTTCAAAAGAGTTGCTTAAGAATACAGAAATTAATGAATTGCTTGAAATAGAAACAAAAGACAGAGATGTTACAGCAAAGATTAAACAATATAAAGAAATGCTGTCGAATCAGTTTTTAATTCTAAAAGCTCTTAAAGAAGAGAAGATTAATCGCTTAAGAAAAGGCGATGATTTGCCGTCCGGTGTTATTAAGATGGTTAAAGTTTATGTTGCCAAGAAGAGACATTTATCTGTTGGTGATAAAATGGCTGGACGACATGGTAATAAAGGTGTGGTTTCTCGCATCGTAAACATTGAAGATATGCCATATCTTGAAGATGGAACGGCTGTTGATATAGTTCTTAATCCTGTTGGTGTGCCAGCTCGTATGAACTTAGGACAGATATTAGAAACAATGTTAGGAATGGCAAGTAAGAAGATTAGTGCTGATTTTGCTAAACAGCTTAATGATCTCTCTGATAAAGAAATAAAAGCACATTTGTGTGATTATTACGGCAAAGAAGTCGTCGATAATATTGAAAAAACGTATGGAAAAGAAACGCTTAATGATATTGCGCAGAAAACGGCTAAAAAAGGGATATTTGTAAAGAGTCCAGTTTTTGAAGGCGCAAATTATCAAGATGATGTACAACCAATGTTGAAAAAAGCTGGGTTACCAATTAATGGAACGTTCACGCTTTATAACGGCATGACGGGAGAAGAACTCGATCAACCGGTAACTGTTGGTTATATTTATATGATGAAATTGAATCACTTAGCTGATGATAAACTTCATGCTCGTTCTGTTGGGCCGTATTCTTTAATTACACAACAACCGCTCGGTGGTAAAGCGCAGTTCGGTGGACAAAGACTTGGAGAAATGGAAGTGTGGGCACTGTATGCATATGGAGCTGCTTATACTTTACAAGAAATGTTAACAGTCAAGTCTGATGATGTGAACGGTCGAATTAAAGCGTATGAAGCGATAGTTCGAGGCGACGAGGTCCCTGAGCCAGGAATACCAGAATCGTTTAACGTATTGGTAAAAGAGCTTCAGAGTCTTGGTTTGCAAGTTGATTTATTTAAGACAAGTAAGGAGCAGGTTGGTGAATAACAGAATGCTAGAGAGATTTCGAGAATACATCAACACTTCTCAGTTTAATGCGATGCGAGTAAGTATCGCATCTCCTGAAAAAATCAAATCTCTTTCCTATGGCGAAGTAAAAAAGATAGAGACTATAAATTATCGCACATTAAAGCCGGAACGTGATGGTCTTTTTTGTGCGCGTATTTTTGGACCTATTAAAGATTGGGAATGTAATTGCGGTAAATATAAACGCATGAAACATCGTGGCGTTACCTGCGAAAAATGTGGTGTTGAAGTAATTCAAGCGCGTGTTCGTCGTGAACGTATGGGACACATTAATCTTGTTTCACCGGTGTGTCATATTTGGTTTTTGAAGGGCATTCCAAGTTATTTGAGTTTGATCTTGGGTATGACTGTTCGTGATTTGGAACGTGTAATTTATTTTGATAGTTATATTGTTTTAAATCAGGGACATTCGCCATATCCAGTTAAGACGTTACTTGGAAGTCGAGAATATGAAGAATATAATAAGGCGAGCGAAGAAGATATAACGTTTCAGGCTGGAATGGGTGCCGAAGCTATTCGCACGCTTCTTTCAGCTATGGATCTAAACTTTGAAGTGCGAAGAATAGAAGAAGAATATAAGAAAACGGCATCTGCGGCGGTTAAGCATCGCTTGATAAAACGTTATAAAGTTCTTGCAGGTTTAGTGCATGCAAATATTCGACCAGAATGGATCATTATGGAAGAATTGCCGGTGATTCCACCGGATTTACGTCCACTTGTTCCACTTGAGGGTGGTCGGTTTGCAAGCTCAGATTTAAACGATCTTTATAGACGTGTTCTGAATAGAAATATACGATTACGCAGACTTATAGAACTTGAAGCTCCAAGTGTTATTATAAAAAATGAAAAGCGAATGCTTCAAGAAGCCGTTGATGCTCTTATTGATAATGGTCGTAGAGGTCAACCTGTTAGAGGTTCAAATCGTCGTCCGCTAAAATCATTGAGTGAGATGCTTCGTGGAAAACAGGGACGATTTAGACAAAACTTGCTTGGTAAACGCGTTGATTATTCAGGTCGATCAGTTATTGTTGTTGACCCTGAATTAAAGATGCACCAATGTGGTTTGCCTAAATTAATGGCTCTTGAGCTTTTTAAACCATATGTGTATGTCGAACTTCAGCGTACAGAATGCGCAAGTAATTTACGTGTTGCCAAACGCATGGTAGAAGAAATGTCTCCAGAAGTATGGGCAGCGCTTGAAGAAATAGTTAAAGATAGACCTATTTTGTTGAATCGTGCACCAACATTGCATCGCTTAGGTATTCAAGCTTTCTTCCCAATATTGGTAGAAGGTAAAGCTATTAAGATTCATCCTCTTGTTTGCGCCGCTTTTAACGCAGATTTTGACGGTGATCAAATGGCGGTTCATTTATTGTTAAGTAAAAAAGCTCAGACTGAAGCAAGAAATCTTATGTTGTCAGTCAAGAATATTTTATCTCCTTCAAGTGGTAGACCGCTTGCGGTCCCATCTCAAGACATGATTTTGGGGCTTTATTATATGACAAAAGCTCGAAAAAATGTTAAGGGAGAAGGTCTTAAGTTTTCTGGAATAGAAGAAGTTATTTTTGCGTATCAAAGAGGTGCGGTAAATATTCAGGCTCCAATTTCAGTGCGGTTGTCTGTGCAGGAAATTGTTGAAACAACTGTTGGTCGAATGCTTTTATTTGAAGCTTTGCCAAAAGGTTCTGATGTTAGTTGGATTAATAAAGCAGTAAAAAAGAAAGATTTGGTTAAGCTTATTTATACAATTTATAAAAAGTTTGGCGCAGAAGAGACGGTAATAACTCTCGACAAGATTAAATATCTTGGTTTTTCTAATGCAACAACTGGTGGTATTTCTCTTTCTATTGATAATTTGATTATTCCTGAAACAAAAGAAAATATCTTAAAGAAATGTAAAAAAGAAGTTACTCAAGCAGAAAAATTGTACATGGATGGTGTTATCACCAACGGTGAACGATATAATAAGATTGTTCAGATTTGGGCGCGTGCAACGGAAGAGGTTGCTGCCGAAATGATGTCAGTGCTTGAGAAGTCTGATAATGATGCATATCTTAATGAAGATAAGCTAAATCTTCCGTTTAATTCAGTATTTATGATGTTGGCTTCCGGAGCAAAAGGATCTCATCAACAGATTAGACAGCTTGCTGGAATGAGAGGTTTGATGGCAAAACCGTCCGGTGAAATTATGGAAACGCCAATTCTTGCAAACTTTAAAGAAGGTCTCAGTTGTTTTGAATATTTTATTTCAACTCACGGAGCTCGAAAAGGGTTAGCAGATACAGCACTTAAAACCGCAGATTCTGGATATTTAACAAGAAGACTTGTTGATGTAGCACAGGATGTTGTTATTACTCAAATGGATTGTAATACTCTTGGTTATATCACGGTCAGCGATATTTCTGAATCGGGTGCGGTTATTGAATCATTAGCAAAACGAATTTATGGTAGAGTTGTTGCAGAGGATCTTAAGGATCCAATAACGGGTAAATTAATAGTACAACAAGGTCAATTGCTAACAGATGCTCTTATAGAGCAAATTAGTGATTCTGCTGTTACACATGTGAATATTCGTTCTGTTCTTACGTGTCAGGCAAAACGTGGTGTGTGTGCTATGTGTTATGGTATGGATTTGTCGACACAAAAATCTGTTGATAAAGGAGCCGCTGTCGGTATTATTGCTGCACAATCGATTGGTGAACCAGGTACGCAGCTTACTATGAGAACTTTCCATATTGGTGGTACGGCTAGTGGTTTGGTTGAAGAACCGTTTTATTTGTCAAAATCGACAGGTACGCTTGTCTACAGAGATGTTCGTGCTGTAAAAAATAGAGATAATTTTTGGACAGTTATGAACAGAAAATCAAGCCTCGTTATTATCTCTGATGATGGTAGAGAACTTGAAGAGTTTCGTCTTGAGTATGGAGCTGTGATTCTTGTTGAGAATAATACAAAAATAAAAGCGAAACAAAAGCTTGCTGAATGGGAACCGTATAAAGTTATTGTTACAGAAAAAATTGGAACAGTGCGCTTTATAGATTTAGTTGAGAATGTTACGTATCAAGATCACTTTGATGAAGCTACAAAACAAACAAGTAAAGTGATTCTTGAAAGAAGAGAAGAAAAGAGGCAGCCTTGTATCGCTGTTGTCAATGAATATGGTGAAGAAGAAGGTCGTTATTTCTTGCCTACAGAAGCTATTCTTACTGTTCATGATGGTGATAGCGTAAAGCCGGGTGATGTTCTTGCAAAGTTACCTAGAAAAGAAAAGAAAACGAAAGATATTACCGGAGGTCTTCCTCGAGTTGCAGAACTCTTTGAAGCTCGAATTCCTAAAGATACGGCTATTATCAGTGATGTTGATGGTCAGGTAAAATTTGGCGGTTTACATCGAGGACAAAGACGTATCAGTGTTACAACTGAGACGAATGAAGTGTTTGAATACAGCGTTCCTCGTAGTAGACATTTGAACATAGAGGACGGCGAATTTGTAAAGGCTGGAGAAGCTTTGAGTTCTGGTGTTCCTAATGTTCATGATATTTTGCGGATTCTTGGTCCAAATGAAGCTCAACAATATCTTGTAAAAGAAATTCAGGAAATTTATACTTTGCAAGGTGTTGAAATTAACGATAAGCATATTGAAGTAATCGTAAAACAAATGTTAAGAAAAGTTCGTGTAACCGAGCCTGGAGATACAACGTTTGTTGTTGGAGATCGTGTAGATAAAAATCATCTACAAGTTGTTAATAGGCTTATGGTTAAAGCAGGTAAGAAAGTTGCAGTTGCGAAACCTATATTGATGGGCATAACTAAAGCTTCGCTTGGAACAGAAAGCTTTATTTCTGCTGCGTCTTTCCAAGAGACAACAAGAGTTTTAACTGAGGCTTCTTTAGTTGGTCAAGTTGATTGTCTTTATGGGTTGAAAGAAAACGTAGTTATTGGTAAACTGATTCCTGCTGGGACTGGAGTTGAAGCTTTTAGATTGAAATACATAGGCGAAGAGCTTTCGGATTTTGAAAAAAGAGCTCGAGAAGAAGAAGAGCTAGAGATAGGCTTAGATAGCATATCTCTAGATAAATAGGGTATTTGATAGGCGCGTAGCTCAGTTGGTAGAGCATTGCTTTGACGTAGCAAGGGTCAGCGGTTCGAGTCCGCTCGTGCCTACCATATTGTTAAGTAAACCGAGGCGTTTGCTAACGTATGTGTAAGTCGTTATAATAATTATTAGACCAGTTAGATTAAAATTACTTGTAATTCGGAGATAATAGACATGTTAGGTAAAGAAGAGAAAAGCAACATAGTGGCAAAAGCTGCTAGAACTAAAGGCGATACAGGTTCAAGCGAAGTTCAAATAGCTATTTTTACAGCTCGTATTGAGCAAATATCAGGACATTTAAAAGTTTATCCTAAAGACACGCACTCTCGTCGTGGTTTAATTGGGCTTGTTGGCAAAAGAAACAAGCAACTTAAATATTTAAAAAATACAAATTTTGCTCTTTATGAGAGCTGTTTGAAGTCTACGAAAAAAACAACCAGCGCTGTTTAATTTAAATAGTTTGTTTTTTGGTTACTCGCTTTTGTTAGGCTTGTGATTTATCCATATTGGTAGCTGTTAGTGAGGTATGAGTATTATGCTTAAGAAATTTAGCCTTCCAGAGTTAGGATTAGAAGTTGAAATCGGTAAATTTGCTCGTCAAGCAAATGGCGCAGCATGGATAAAATCCGGTAAAAATATTGTCCTGGCAACAGCGGTAGCAGCTTCAGAACCAAAAGACTTTATGGGCTTTTTCCCATTATCTGTACAGTATCGGGAACTTGTTTCTGCTGCAGGTAAAATTCCGGGTGGTTATTTGAAGAGAGAGGGCCGTCTGTCTGATAGAGAAGTTTTGACATCTCGTCTTATTGATCGTCCAATACGTCCTCTTTTTCCATCTGATTTTTTTAATGAAGTTCAAGTTCTTGCCACTGTGTATTCTTCAGATGGTAATTTTCCAGTAGATATTCTGGCGATGATAGGTTCATCTTTAGCTTTGGTGATTTCTGACATCCCATTTTTAGATCCAGTTGGAGCTGTTCAAGCGTGCAGGATTGCTAACGAATGGCATTTTAATCCAAGTCATACGCAAATATCTTCTTCAGATACTCTGGTTACTATTGCAGGAACAAAAACAGGTATCTCAATGGTCGAAGGTTATTGTAATAATCTTCCAGAAGAAGAGCTTATCAAGCTTTTATTGGCAGCTCATGATCTTATTAAGCAACAAGTTGAGTGGCAGTTAGCTATTCAAAAAGAGTGCGGAAAAGAAAAGATGAGCGCTGGTGATGGTATTGATTGGGCAGGTTGGACGACTAAAGTTAAAGCTCTTGTCTCTGAGCAAGCTATAGAAAATGTTTTTGGTAAGACAAAGTCTGAGCGCAGCGCTGCTCTGGATGCATTGCAGTCAGAGATAGTTGCTACTTTTAATAAAGAAATAGAAGCAGGAATTGTTTCTGGGTCAGTAATTAAATATCTTTGTGGTGAACTTGTAAAAGAAGTTATGCCAAACGTTATGGCCAAGAAAAAACAACGCATCGATATGCGTAATTTTGAGGAAGTCAGACTGATCACATCTGAAGTAAGTTTACTTCCATGTGTTCACGGTTCTGCAACTTTTCTTCGTGGAGAAACGCAGGCTATTACAAGTCTTACGCTTGGAACCGCTCAAGATGCTCAAAAAGTAGATACTCTTCTTGGTGGAACAATTGAACGTTCGTTTATGCTTCATTATAATTTCTTGCCATTTGCAACAGGCGAAGTAAAGCCTATGCGTGGAGTGGGAAGACGTGAAGTAGGACACGGATATTTAGCTGAGCAATCGTTTATGAATGTTTTGCCTGATCAAAAAAGTTTCCCATACACGATTCGTGCTGTCGTTGATATTTTAGAATCTAACGGTTCATCATCAATGGCTACAGTTTGCGCAACAACGCTTGCTCTCATGGATGCTGGTGTGCCAATTAAAGAAATGGTCAGTGGCGTTGCAATGGGTATGATTAAAGATTCATCGGGCAATTATCATATTCTTACCGATATTCTCGGTACAGAAGATGCTCTTGGTCTTATGGACTTTAAAGTAACTGGAACAGACCATGGTATCATGGCGTTTCAGTTGGATGTAAAAAGTAAAATAGGGCTATCTCAGGATCTTTTGGTAAAAGCGTTAACTCAAGCAAAAGTTGGTCGTCTTCACATCTTGCAAGAGATGAGAAAAACAATGACCGCTCCAAGAGATAAGATTTCAGACTTAGCTCCTCAAATATTTACAATGAAAGTTCCTCAAGATAAAATTGGTGCTATTATCGGGCCTGGTGGCAAAAATATTAAAGAAATTGTTGCTAAGACTGAAGCACAAATTGATATCGAAGATGATGGAACAATAAATATATATGCTCACAGTACAGAGTCTGCAAGAGCTGCTGAAGCTTGGATCAGAACTCTTGTCGGTGAAATTGAGGTTGGTTCTGAATTCGAAGGCATAATTAAAAAAGTAGCTGAATTTGGTTTATTTGTTGAACTCGTTGCGGGTAAAGAAGGGTTAGTTCATATATCTTCGATACCACGTGATTTACAAAGAAATCTTAATGATAACTACAGAACTGGTGACAAACTCAAAGTTCAAGTCGTTGCTTATGAAAAGAGCACCGGTAGAGTTCGTCTCAGTCTCGTAGAACCTAAATAAATCGATATTTTATGTTAAGAATAGATGGGCGCGCAACTAATCAGTTGCGCCCTATTTCTTTGGAATATGATATTTTAGGATACTCCAATGCGAGCGTTCTTTTTTCTATCGGCCATACAAAAGTTTTGGCATCTGTATACTTGCAAATTGGTGTACCCGCTTTTTTAAGAGGACAACAAACTGGTTGGCTTACTGCCGAATATGCAATGCTCCCCTGTTCGACGCATAAGCGTAGCGATAGAGAATCTACGCAACAACAAAGAAATGCTCGTAGCGTTGAAATTTCACGCCTTATTGGTCGTAGTTTAAGATCTATTGTCGACCTAGATAAACTTGGCGAAAAAACAATTATTGTCGATTGCGATGTTTTGCAAGCTGATGGTGGCACCCGTGTCGCTTGTATTACAGCTGCGAGTTTAGCTCTTAATCTTGCATGTCAGCGCTGGATCCAAGCTTCTATCTTTGATGCTTCTGTTATTAAAGATTCTATTGCGGCGATTTCTGTTGGCAATCTTGACGGGATTTCTTGTCTTGATTTGTGCTGTCAAGAAGATAACAATACTGATGCTGATTTTAATTTTGTTTTAACTAAATCTGGAAAATTAATAGAAATTCAGGGGACGGCTGAAAAAATGCCTCTGGCATGGGAACATTTTGATGCTTTTAAAGTTCTTGCTATCAAAGGGGCTCAAGATCTTTTTGATTCTTGTTCTCAGTTTCCTGCTCCTACGAATTTTCATCCCATAACGCTTTTGTATCAAAATAAACAAATACAACCTGCTTATCAAACAAAGCAAAGCCAACAAAAACAAAATTACCAGCAAAAGCAAAATCAACAAAAATCTCAGGTAAAATCAGAACAAGAAGCTTTTGATGCTAAAGTAGCGCCATTTAGTCTTGGTAAACGTATTGGCAAATTTTAGCAAATTTATGTGTATATTAAAAAATCGAACTTTAGTTTCTTGTTTATTATTAGCGTTAGCGCTTCTTCTCTCTCTTTCTTCGTGTGTGTATAAAAAAACATTTATATCGACGAGTATCAAATCTCACGAATATGTTCCGGTTTTTGTAAGTATGCCGCAAAGTAACTTTGTGTTTGAAAACGTTGCCCCTCTTATGTATCAGGCGTTATTTCAGCATTTTCAAAAAGTTGGGTATACGCTTGCATGCCAAGAAAATAATGGGTACGCTTTGAAGACGATAATTAAAAAAATAGATCCCTATCAAAAGTATGTTTCACCAGACGTTCTTGTTTTTCATCTGGAAGTTAAATTAGAATTGCACTGCCAATTATATAATTTTGCTCGAAAGCTTGTTACTGAAAAGACATTTTATTTTTCTACCTTGATATGTAAACCAAGAAATCCTATCCTTACGAGTAGTTTCTTGATTTTTGAATATGAAAAGCTTATGAAACGGTCAGTGCCACGCATTGAACAATATTTTAGACCATATTTAAAAGATGCTTTTGTGGGCAAGCCTTTCGATGTTTCGACCCGCCTACGCTCTTGTGTAGCTTCGGCGAGGCAGGCAAGTTTCCAGGCTTCGCCTGACACGGCAGCATGAGTACTTTTTGAAAGAAAAACAAAACAATGAATCTCAACGAATTTTTAAAAGAAGCTAAAGAGCAATCTTTTTGGGCTACAAAAAAAACTTTTTGTTTTCAAGGTGAGAGTTATCCATATATGTTTTTCTTTTTGCTGTTTAGATATTTAGAGCGAAAAAACATACTTTCTTGTTCTATTAAAAAGATAGCACATATTTCTTCTGACTATGATCAATTATGCATGTATTTAAATCAGTGTATCTTGGGCCAGTATAGTTTTTATTGGCTTGGTGATATTTCTGAAGCAAAAGCAGCTGCTCAAAAAAAAATAATAGATTTGCTTATAAATTATCAGGGACCAAATACTGCACTTTTTTTTCTTTCTTCAGAAACAAAGCTTGTTTCGGGTAGGAAATTAGAAAATAATCAATTTACGCGCATCGATATCAAAACTACTGTAACGTTCTTAGAATTTAAATCTATAGCAGTATTTTTTGGGTATAATTTTTCTTCAGAAAAATATGAATTGGTTAAACGATTTTTTGCTCAAAGTAAAGAGCTTCAGTTGGATTTTGTCTGTTTCTTATGCGAATATCTTGAACTTATAAATGTAAAGTTTGCTGACGAATTTTTTATATATTTATCTGCTGGTATTTCTGCCGAGCCGTCATTATTCCAGTTATCTGAGTATTTTTTTGGAAGCAAGCCACAACAATTCTTTAAACTCTGGGCTTTAATAAAAGATTCGTATTCAGATATGTTTTGGTTAGCTTTTTGGTCTGAGCAGTTTTGGCAGGCTTATCATGTTACTAAGTGTTTGTATGATAAAGACTTTGTACAAGCCAGACGTGTTGGTTATCGGTTGCCACATTCATATATTGACCGTGACTATAAGCGTGTAAATGTGAATTATTTAACATCTCTGCATCAATTTTTGTATGATATTGATTTTGCTTTTAAAAAGGGGACAACTTTTTCTGGTGCGTTAGATCTGATGTATTGTAAACATTTTTTAACCATGTCTATATCTACGGCCAGTTAGTGTAGGGGGAGAGTTTTTATGTCAGTATCGCTCTATGATTTGTTAAAAAAAGAAGTAAAACAGATGGTCATTGGCATTGGTAAAGACGGCCAGGGCAATATACACCCACTGATTATAGGTGAAATAGAAAAATATCTTATTGAACTTGTGCTTCAGGAAACTGATTATAATTACGTTGTAGCATCTAAGATGCTTGGTATTAGCCGGAGTACGCTTTATCGCAAAATCGAATTATTAAAAATACCCGAAAAAATATAGCTTTTATTTTTCCACCTAGGGACCCTAAAATCATACTATATTGCCTATTTGACATATTTGGCCAATTTGTTATACTTAAAGTTGTCCTATAAATGGGTTTTAAGTAATAATAGGGGGTTATATTATGTCATTATCTTATTTGCGCACACATGCACCTTTTTTAAGTATGTTTTTACTTTTTAATATCATCTGTTTATCGATTAATAATTGTCAAAATAATAACGTTATGCTTAATAATCAAGAAACTACTCGAGAATTTAATCTTGAAAAAAATATCACACCAGAGAGTGCTCTGCGCTTGCATAGCACATTTGAGAAAATAGTCTCTTTTGTGTTTGATTTGGAAAAAAGTATTCAAAATAAAGTTTCTGATAAATTTAGTGAGATTAAAGACGTTTGTCAGCTTACGCGTGAAGTTATTAAAGAAACGTATAATAAAATACGAGAGACTGACAAAATAAGCATAAATACGGCGCAATTTATTTTTGCTATTAAAGCATTTTTAATGGTGGTTCTTTTTACTTATCTATCTCTTGGTTTATTTAATGTACGTAATGCTTTTGTTTTAACAAAAAATCTGGCAAAAATTTTGGTGCCATATTTGGCATATTTATCAGGTAATATTACTAAAAATGTTCTTATTGGTTTAAAAACTACATTGAAAGATTGTGTGAATTTTAAATGTTGTTCGCCTGTTTTAAAAGAAAAATTAACGAGGCTGCAAGAGCGTGTCGTAAAAAATTTTGATGTTAATTTTGTTATAGATAAAGCCCCTGGAGCTTTAGTTACTGCCATGACTGCTGCTATGTATGACGCATTTGGAAAAGCTTGCGGGCTTTTTAAAGTTGTGTTTCCTGCATATATTGGCGCATAAATTTATACACGTTAATACGTGAAGTATATATTTTTTTTATTATCCTGGTTTCCTAGTTTTTGTCTTTAATTTGGGGCCCGTAAGAAATTACGGGCCCTTTTATTAGTGTGCCGGGCATGGCGCACTTTCCAGGAGTGAAAGTCTCCCACAGACCGAGTGACCGGAACTCTACGTCTAGGCAATGGTGTTCACCGTGAGGTAAAATCTGAAGGAAGCTGACGACGAAAACATGGATCCAACGAACAGAAACTGGATATAAGGCCTACGCGATAGGTAATTCGGCTATAGACGAAGAAGCCATATAGTCACTCGTATATCGTGGTAGTAAATCCAGTGGAGCCGATGTGAAGGAAGTGTGCATTACCCCGGGAGATTTTTGCAAATAGCTGAGTAAAACTAAGCGGCTATATTGGCAACAATATGGAGATGTTGCAGAGAAGTTAGCAGAAGCCGTAGTAGCGGAAAAAAAATGGAGGTAGTCTGCCAAAGGGATAACTTGAGGCAGGCTCTGCAGCGTGTTATGGCAAACAAAGGCGCCGCTGGCGTTGATGGAATGACCGTTAATACACTGAAGCAATGGTACGTTGAGAATGAACAAGAATTAGTAGACTCTCTTTTGGGCGATAGGTATAAAGTGCAACCGGTAAAACGTGTAAGCATACCAAAACCAGGAGGTGGTCAAAGAGACTTGGGTATTCCGACGGTCATTGATAGACTCGTTCAACAAGCGCTTCTTCAAGCGCTCTCTCCAATATTCGAACAATATTTTTTCAAATTCAAGCTACGGATTTAGGCCTGGAAGAAGTGCCCATCAAGCGATAAAACAGGCACAAGAATATGTGCGTGAGGATCGACTATGGGTCGTTGATATTGATCTAGCGAAATTCTTTGATCGGGTAAATCACGATATTCTCATGTCTCGGGTAATAAGGAGCTAGAAAGAAGAGGACACAAATTTTGTCGCTACGCAGATGATTGTAATATCTATGTGCAATCAGAAAGAGCAGGAGAACGAGTAATGCAATCAATTAGAGAATTTCTAGAAACCAAGCTCAGGCTGAAAATCAACCAGAAGAAAAGCACGGTGGCTCCCGGTAGGGGCTCGGAAGTTTCTTGGCTATCGTATTGATCGTAGAGGCATCTTAAGAATCGCGCAACAAAGTATCGAGCGATTCAAAGATAAAATGCGAGCGGCAACAAAGAGAAATCGTGGAAAGAGTTTGGAAGAGGTGATTCGAGAAATCAACACTATTTTGCCTGGATGGATGTGATACTTTAGGTATGCAGAATCCGAAAGCACATTGAAAGAACTTGATGGATGGATTCGGCATAAACTTCGCTGTTATCGACTAAAACAATTAAAGAGAGCAAAGACAATTGCAACAATGTTGATACAACGCGGCATTAGACTGGCGAGAGCCTGGATGGCGGCAACATCTGGAAATGGATGGTGGCGATTAGCTCTTATCCCACAAGCACATAAAGCTATGGGTGTTGAATGGTGGAGAATGAACGGGTTTATAAGTATTTGTGAGATTTTCGAATCTTTGTGAAAAAAAAGTTAGAAGAAACCGCCGTATACGATGAGTACGTACGGTGGTGTGGGAGGACGAAGCCCGCTTGCGCGAGCTTCTCCTCCCCGATTTATCGAATGTTGTTCTGTTCTTGATTTGTCATTTGTTCTATTTTCCCTATGCCTCATCAAATGTTACAAAACAATGCTGATTAATATTCGCTCCACCCAAAACATCTATATTTAAGTTATAATCTGGTCCCAATATAGAATTGCCTAAAATTAAGCCAGTAGATGCTGACTGATAACTTGTTGATGCATCAGATGGGTTTATTTCTGAATATGGGCTGGTGAATGTGACACTATTTTCCAGGTATATTTGTCCTTTTGATAAGCGCAGCCCTGTGTGTGTAAGTTGTAGCGTGCAGCCGTCTAGATACAGGCTTGACGAAGCATCTTGCATAGCAATTAAATTATTATTTGTTGAGTTTGGATTGTACTTAAATATTGTGTGTGGGCCGAAGTAGAGCGTTGCATTTTTGGTAATATAGCTTTGATATGGTGATTTGTAGATAAACTTCGATGTTCCGGTAAACATAACGTCATTGTGGATAAAGAGCTGGCCGGTGGGGAAATAGAAATCATCGGTAAGCGCGAGCTTGACGTTATCGAGGGCGATTTTGGCGGTACTTGAAGACGCAACGATAGGGGGAAGAGCTTGTGTGTTAACCGTGTTTTTGAGTGTTAGATTTCTGAGTGTGAGCGTGACCGTGTTGCCTACATTAAGGTTACTCTGGTTGCCCAAAATTAACGAGTGTCCATTCCCGTCAATGGCTGTGTCGTTATCGATGTAGAATGTTGAAGCATCCGGGATGATTAAATCTCCGCCCAAATGAATTGTGTGGCCGTTACCGTAAAACCCGAGTTCTACTGAGGCTATGGTAGTGTTTGAATTGAGATATAAATCGTTTTCTAGTATGAGCTCACTAGCATTTGCAAGTTCTCCAGAAAATGGTTCGGTAAGGGCCATTGTTATCCAGGTGTTTCCCATGTCGCAGCCGTTTTTGAATGTAACAGAACCGATTACAAAGCCGACGCCATCACCACTAAATACGTACTTGTCTGTGAGGGTAATATTATTTTTAGTGCCATTTAAGTAGTTGTGATTTTTGTAGATGGTTAAATCGCTTGAGCCATTATCGCCAGCGACAGCCAGATAATCTGAGTATGGGGTCCAGGCAACACTATAAACACCGTTGCCATAACTTGTTTGTGAACTGCTCACTGGGTTGAGGTACGCGAAGCCTGGGTAAGCAGAAACGATAGATGTTTGATATACTAACAAATCAGAGCCGGGATTAATGCCGCCGACAGCAAGTATCGTGTCGTCAAAACTAAAAGCGAGTGTTTTTGCTTTTGTTCCGAAAGTTGCAGTTGTTTTTTGTATTAACGTAGAGCCGCTGAGCATATAGATCCCAATGTCGTTTGGCGTGTTGGCGCCGCCGACAGCCAAAAAAGAACCCGTTGAGCTCCAGTCAAGTGCGTTGGTTTCAGACCCATGGTCAAGAGATGTTATAGGCGTCAGTGTTGGGTTGCTCCAGCCATAGAGTATGACGTCGCGGGTTCCATAAATTCCCCCCACGGCCAGTTTAGTTCCGTCTGGGTGCCAGGCAAGCGTATTAACTTGCGTGCCGTGATATTTTGACGTCGTGAGCGTGAGCGAATTTAAGCCATCCCAACTATACATAACAAGCGGGTTATTGCCCCACACGCCGCCGACTGCGAGCGTGTCGCCAGCCGGGTTCCAGGATACAGCGTTAACTTGTGTGCCGTGATATTTTGATGTCGTAAGCGTGAGCGATACGCCGTCCCATTTATAAATAATAAGTGAATTGTAATTATGGTCGCCGCCAACGGCTAAATATTGCCCGTTTGGTGACCAGCTCAGTGCAAAAGCGCCTGCGCCAAAATTGATACTATTTGTTGTCTCGAGATACTGGCCATCCCATTCGTATATCGTTACATCGTTTGGATAATTTATGCCACCAACGGCCAGGTGTGTTCCGGCTGGGTTCCATTGGGTCGCGTAGGCGTGCAAAATGCCATCTCCATAATCTTGAGTGAATGGAGAAGGATCAAAGAAAGAAGCTTCTATTTTTTGTGTTATAAAAAATAGAGTAAAAAACAGGAACAGAAGTAATAGTTTTTTTTTCAGTCTGGGGTTAAAACCCCAGGCTATTGCAAATTTCAGGCTCTGCATGATGATCTCGCCTTTAATTGTAAGGGTTTAGGAATTTTACATTTATCGGTTTTCATGTTCATCGAAGCTTTCTCGTGCGGTAGCACGAAGCTCTTGTTAGGCCGGGGTTTTAACCCCGGTTTTCTAGTTAATGTTATTATTCTTAATCATGCCTTTTACATTAAGTTTCGCGTTGTTTAATATTTGTACGTTTAAGTCGTAATTTTCACCTAATGTTGCGTTACCAAAAACAAATGAATTTGAGAGCGCTTGTTTATGGGATCCTTCGTAGCGTTGGCTGGTAAAAGTTACATTGTTTTCCAGTAACAGGTTGCCTTTGGTTAGTCTCAGCCCGGTGTGTGTTATTGCAAGTGTGGCGTTATTAAGATAGAGCGTTGATGTTTTATCTTTCATGTAAATAAGATCTTTATTGGTCGAGAGAGGAGCAAAAGAAAATGTAGTGTTGTTATCAAAATAGAAAGTACTTTTGCCATCTATGTATGCTGGTTTATCGGATTGGTAGATAAACTTAGATGTTCCGGTGAAAATGACGTCATTGTGAATGAATAGTTTTGCGCCATTATTGTAATTGTCAAAAGGGAAGTCATCGGTTAGCGCCATAGTGACGTTATCAAGCGCGAGGTTGCAATTGGAAGCGTCGAAATAAATAGGAGTCGCGTCAGGTAGTGGGTTAAGTATATTTTTGAGCGTGAGATTCCTGAGTGTAAGAGTGAGGGTATATTCAGGAGCGATTTCACTTCTTTTCCCTAAGATTAATGAATGTCCATTACCATCGATAATGGTGTCGCTGCCAATTAGCATTATATAATCGTCGGGAAGGACTAAATCTCCGCCTAAGTAAATCGTGTGGCCATTGCCATAGATGTTGCAAGAGGTGGGATCTACGGTGCAGTTTGCCGTGAGCAGTAAATCGCTGGTTAGGATGAGGGCTCCTGTACTTAGATGGTTGCTTGTTTTTATAAGTGGGTTGGCTATGGAGTTACTCGTTTGTTTTAAGAGATATGAGTTATTGCGTATTATTGGTGCGTAATAGTTTATGGCGTTGCTATTTGTTTTGTCGCCGTAGAGTATTGCGTTACTGTTGGTTCTGATATTAAGAGTGTTTTTGACCAGAGCGTTACTTGTTTGGTTCAGAAGATATGAGTTGTTTCTGATCATAGGCGCATAATAAACCATCGCGTTACTTGTCCCGACGACGACTGTATTGCTCGGTATGGCAGAAATATCAGCCGTATTTTTAATAATGGCGCTGCTATTTTGTTTGGTGAGTCTATTAGTCGCTACGATAGTATTACTATTATTTTTGATGTTATCGGTATTGTACGTCAGAGCGTTACTGTTGGTTCTAATATCAAGAGTGTTTTTAACCAGAGCGTTACTATTTGTTCTGATATCAAGAGTGTTTTTAACCAGAGCGTTACTATTTGTTCTGGTATCGATAGTGTTTTTGACCAGAGCGTTACTTGTTTGGTTCAGAAGATATGAGTTGTTACGTATTATTGGGGTGTAATAGTTTATGGCGTTGCTATTTGTTCTGTCGCCGTAGAGTATTGCGTTACTGTTGGTTCTAATATCAAGAGTGTTTTTAACCAGAGCGTTACTATTTGTTCTGATATTAAGAGTGTTTTTGACCAGAGCGTTACTTGTTTGATTTAGAAGATATGAGTTGTTACGTATTATTGGGGCGTAATAGTTTATGGCGTTGCTATTTGTTCTGATAATGGGGGTATTGTAATTGATAGCGTTACTATTATTGATGACATCTAAGCTTGGTATGTTTGTGGCGGTCCATGGTGCTGCTGGGTATCCGGTCCATGTATTAGCTGCGCCTGTGTACCCATTGTTTTTTGTAATTGATGACGCTTGCCATCCATAGGTGTTTGCTGTGTTTAAATAAAGCGTATTGTTTTCGCATATAACCCAATCTGAATTTTTGTTCTGAAAAGTTATTTTTGCATTTATTGTTGAGAAAAAAAGAAATAGAAATAATAAAATTCGAGTGCTATAAAAACGGCTATTAATATTTCTGGCCATTTTACTCTTCTCCCTTTATTTTCAGGTGCCGGTTAAAGTTAACTTTAAGGTTTTATTTTTAACTTTGTGCATAGATTTTTTATATTTCGTCAACTTTTACTAACGTGTATTGGCCAATATTTGCTCCACCCAAAAGGTGCACATCTAGATCGTATATAGAGTCGCTAAATATAGCGTTGCCAAAAATAAGCCCGTTGCTTGGTGCTTGTTTGTGACTTCCTTCATAATATTGACTGGTGAACGTTACTGTATTATCTATTAATAAACGGCCTCTGGTTAGACGTAATCCAGTGTGTGTTATTGCAAGCGTGGTACCATTAAGATATAGTGTCGCTGATGCATCTTTCATGTAAATAAGATCTTTATTAGTCGATAAATATGGGGCAAAAGAAAAGGTAGTGCCAAGGTCAAAGTAAAGAGTACTGCATGTATCTATGTAGCTTTGATGTGATGAGAGATAATTGAACTTTGAAGTGCCGGTAACTAAAACATCGTTATGAATAAAGAGTTGGCCGTAGGTAAATGAGAAGTCACTGGATAATTCAAGATGAATGTTATCCAAAGCAAGTTTGCTTGTTTTTCCATTAAGTCTTACTGGTGGAGTATCTTGATTGTTAACGGTGTTTTTGAATGTCATATTTCTAAGTGTGAGCGTTACTCCCCAATCTATAAATAATTGACTTTCGTGTCCTAAGTTAAGTTTATGCCCATTTCCATCAATTATAGTATCATTACTGATGTGCATGATGGTGTTATCTGGAATTGTTAAATCATTTTCTAAATAGATTGCATGTCCTTGCCCATAAATATAGCCGCCAGTTGTGAGGGTGACGTCTGCGTCTAAATATAAATCGTCTTCAAGTTGTAAGGTTGCTGTGTCTCGTAAATCTAGACCACCGGAAAATGGTGTAAGTAGTGCAAGTTTAAGTTTTTTGCCAGGAAGTACGGTGCAACCATTAGTAAAATTAACAAGACCGTTTGCATAGCCGCCATCTGTAAATAAGTAATGATTTGAGAGGGTTACGTTATTTTTTGTGCCATTTAAATAACCATTGCTTGTATAGAGTGTGAAGTCGTTTGAGCTGTTATTTCCAGCGACAGCCAGATAATCTGAGTAGGGGCTCCAGCTGGCACCATAGACTCCGTTGCCGTAACTTGCTTGTGAATTTGGTATTGGTGTGAGTGTTGAGCCGTTCCATTCGTAGGTTGTCAAATCAGCAGAGCTATTGTCTCCACCGACGGTTAAATAGCGGTCATCATAACTCCAAGAAAGCGTGTTAGCATTTGTTCCAAAAGAAATCGATGTTGTGAGTGTGAGTGATGAGGGTCCGCTTAAAGTATAGATAATAACATTGTTTGTATTATAGTTTCCACCAACAGCGAGATACGTTCCGGTACTTGTCCAGGCAAGAGCATTTGCGGAAATTCCGTGATATTTTGATGTGGTGAGCGTAAGGGTTGAGCCATTCCAGTCGTAGAGGCTTAGTCCACAGTAACGATTTTGACCGGCAACAGCTAGCTTAGTTCCTGCTGGATTCCAAGCGAGGCCGTTAACCTGTGTGCCATAATATTTTGATGTGGTGAGCGAGAGCGTGTTATATCCATCCCAATTATAAAGTGCAAGATTGTTGTTGTTCCAGTTGCCACCAACGGCAAGAGCGTTTCCAGCGGGGTTCCATGCGACAGCAGTTACATATGAGCCGTGATATTTTGATGTGCTAAGTGTTGTATCTACTCCGTCCCATTTATAAATAATAAGAGCATTGGTCGAGTAGTCTCCACCAATGGCCAGATATTGTCCGTTTGGTGACCAATCGACAGCAAAGGCTCCGTTGCCAAAAGATTCTGTTGCTTTTGGTGTTACGTATGTGCCATCAAAACCGTATATAGTGAGATCGGTTGGAAAGTTAGTTCCTCCGACGGCTAGATATGTGCCATTTGCATTCCAGCGAGCGGTTGACGCTGTTGTTCCGTAATCTAGAGTGTATGGGGATGGATTAAAGAACGAGGCATGAGTTTTTTGCTGCATAAAGAATAGTGCAAAAAACAGGTATAAAAATAGTCTCATATTTTTCTTCATAACTCTCTCTTTCTTTTTTACTTGTTATCCAGGACTCGTCTGGCCTTCCAAGCCACCTGGGTGTAGTAGGGATCCAGGAGCCAGGTTTTTTTTATTTTTTATACATTTTCATAATTTAAGATTCCCGATTTAAGATCTATTGATGCTCCTGGTTTTATTTCAATCGTCAGTTCGCCATTTGGAGTGCCGTTACCTAAGTTAATAGCTTCTGATAAAGATGTTGCGCCTGTGTTGTATAGGTTGTTTTTGTGTTCAATAACTAATGTTCCTTTGGTTAAACGCAGGCCTGTTGTCGTTGAAGATAGGGTGCAGCCGTTTAAGATTAAGCGTGATGTTTGATCTGTCATGGTCAGTAGGTCTCTATTTGCGATAGGGGCGTTATATTCAAACGTTACTCCGGTATCCAGAATTACGTGTGATTGCGATGCTATAGTTGATATTTGATCTGTTGCGTAGGTAAATGTATTTGTACCGGTAATTAAAACATCGTTTTCGAATCTTAATGCGCCGGTGCTATAGCTAAAGTTGTTTGAGAGTATAAGTGCAGCATTTTGTAGCGTAATTCGGTCGTTTGAGCTGGTAGCCGATAAGTTATTATTTTTGAGGCCAGTTATATTTAGGCTGTGTATTGTTAATGTGCTATTGCTTGATATTTGAATGTTAGAATTTGCTAGATCGAGTGTATTATTGTAACCATAAATAAGAGAATCTCCTGTGAAAATCCAGTTTTGATTTAATGTTGTTGGTCGCATTATTTCAATAACGGTTCCTGTATCAAATATTACTTGAGCTCCGGCACTTAAGTTAAATACTGTATCAGTAAGATCTTTAAATATGGTATTTGAGAAAATAACAGTTACACCAGGAGATACGTGAATAGAGCTAGGACTATCGCTGAATTGTATATAATTATTATTGCCATTAAAAGTTGTATTTCCAGTGAAGTAAATATTTGAAGAAACTGGGTTGGCAAATCGGTTATGGGCCAATGTATAGGTTGGGCCAGCAATAGTGAGGTTGCCTTCATAGTTTATTTCACTTCCTCCGCCACCACTTACTATAGCATTGCTGTTTTGTTTAGTGAGCTTGTCTAATACTATTATTGCATTGCTATTGTTTTTAATTCCCTCGGCGCCGCTTGTGTTAAGATTATATATAAACGCATCACTTGTTTGTTTTAATAATCTTGAATCGTTTCTAATTATTGGTGCGTAGTAATTTATGGCGTTGCTATTTTGGGTTGCGAGAACTCCCATGCCAGATGCAGCCAGAGAAATAATGGCATTGCTGTTCGATTTTATATCTATGTTGTTTTTTACGATGCTGTTACTGTTTGTTTTGATATTAATAGCGTTTGTTACGATAGCATTACTATTAATTCTTAGTCCATATAGGAGGGCATTACTTGTTGTTCGCAAGTTGCCAATATCTGTTATAAGTGCGTTGCTTGTCTGGCTTAATAAGCGGGAGTTATTTCTAATAGTTGGTGCATAGTAATTTATGGCATTACTATTGTTTATGACGTCTAAACTTGGTAAATTTGCATAGTTCCAGGGGGATGATGGGTATCCAGTCCAATTGTTCCCGGTATAAGCATTATCTTTTATTACCGATGCATCTTTCCATCCATAAAGATGAGTTGTATCTGATACAATAATTTCTCCCTCGCTTACAATCCAGGCAGAACTTTTGCTATGAAAAGAGATGTTTGCGATTACTGGTGAAGAGAAAAGAGATAAGAATAAAAAGATTTGAATTTTGTAAAAATGATGACAAAGATTTCTGGTCATTGTACTATTCTCCTTTTATTCACGTTATTCACGTTATTCACGAGCGCTTATTTAAGTCCACTTCAAGACTTTTGTTTTAAATTTATGCGCAAGATATTTTCTAGTATTACTTATAATATTACTGCTTGTAAAGCTTTGCGAATATAGGAGTTCTTTTTTTTGTATAAAAAAAGGCCCGTAATATTTTACGAGCCTTTTAAGGTTAGAATTTGTTTTTAGAGTAACGTGTTATCTCAAAACTGCTTCTCTAAAGAAGTCGAGTTCTTCGAGAACTTTCCCTGCGCCAAGTACAACGCAACGTAGTGGGTCGTTAGCCACTTGAACGGGCAATCCTGTTTCTTTTGAAATTAAAAGATCTAAGTTTTTGAGCAGTGAGCCTCCGCCGGACATCATGATGCCACGGTCAACAAGGTCTGATGAAAGTTCTGGCGGTGCATTTTCAAGAGCAGATCTGACTGCGTCAATAATTACTGAAATAGGTTCAGCGACGGCTTCGAAAACTTCAGTGTCGCTGAGTAAGAGTGTTTTTGGTACGCCAGTTATTAAATCGCGCCCTTTAACAGGTATTTGTCTTACTTCTTCAGATAATATAGCGGTACCAATAGTTATTTTAATTAATTCGGCTGTTTTTTCACCGATCAGAACGTTATATTTTCGTTTAATGTATTGAACGATTGCGCGATCCATTTCATCGCCACCAACGCGTACAGATTTGCAATATACGATGTCTTTAAGAGAAATAATCGCAACTTCAGTGGTGCCACCGCCGATATCAACAATCATGTTTCCGGTTGGTTCTACAACAGGAAGTCCGGCGCCGATAGCCGCAGCCATTGGTTCCATGATGGTAAACACTTCACGAGCGCCAGCTTGTTTTGCTGAATCTTCGACAGCGCGTTTTTCTACTTGGGTGATACCTGATGGGACGCCGATGATCATGCGGGGACGGACAAATGTTTTACGGTTATTATTTGCGTCTAAAATAAAATAGCGAAGCATGGCTTCAGTAAGTTCAAAATTTGCGATAACGCCGTCGCGCATTGGGCGACAGGCTATGATGCTTTCTGGCGTTTTGCCTAACATAGATTTGGCTTTGTTTCCCGCTGCAAGTACTTCGTTTGTTGATGCTTTTACGGCGACAACTGAAGGTTGATCTAGAATAATACCTTGGCCTTTTATATAGATAACAGTGTTTGCTGTTCCAAGGTCAATTGCCATATCGTTTGAAAAGAGATCGAATAATTTGCGTGCAGGCCAAAATTTCATATAAAGACCCTTTAATTTTATAAGTATTTATTAAAAGTGTAATTCAGCACCGAGTGTAATCTGATGTGTTTTACTTATACCGCGACCAGCAATTGGAAGATCATAGGAAATATAAACGTTGGGATCAAAAACAAGATTATGTAATGCATCTTTTGAGTTATATAAAAATTGCAGCGTGATGTAGTGTGCGCGCCATTTTGTTAAATTTTTCTTACTTGCTATATTATCGTTTATATTTTCCTGAGTTATGTTATTTGCAATGTCTGGCTTCATATTTAAATAGCTTGGGGTGCTTGTTTTTTCGTCGGTCGAGCGAGCATCTTTCCATGAATCAGTGCTGTGGCGCAAATAAGAATAACGGGCTTGAAAATGAACACCGTTTGTAAGATTTTCAAGAATCACATAGGGAGCTAGTTTAAGTGTGTAGCCAGGCTCAATACTAACATCTCCAACAATAGGGCTAAAAATTGCAGGTTCTTTATACGTAGGCAAGCGCATTATTTTTGTGTTTTTGAATTGATAAATGTTACCGACCATGAAGCCGACTTTTAAATTTTGTTTAAGTTCAAATTCGGGAACAAAGTCTAGATAAAGTCCGCAATGTCCATTGCCCATGACAGGAACAGATGAAAAGTATGAGGTGTCTTGGCTGATGCCGGTAGGGGCTAGGCAACCAAATTGGAAATTGAGATTAATACTGCGCATTAAAAGCTTATGATCTAAAAAATAATTCCAGCGGAGATAAACGTCTACGTCACCAATCCCGCCTTTGTCCCAGTTATTTTCGCGAAGATCAAGTGTGTCATGAATTTCTCTTCGTATCTTACTGAGATTTAGTTGGTCGCTTGCAGACAAAGATTTATTTGATGGATTAAGGCGACTGGTTGTATTTATTGATATAAATGGAATAGATGCTCCAACCACAAGATTGTTCCATTTAAGATCGCAATCGTATTGAAGTGCAAAGCCTCTTGCTTTGCATTTGCCTTCTGCTGTAAATTCGGTTTTATTTGCATAGCCAGCAAGTTGTCTCTCCCAGAGATCTAATTGTGGCTTAAGTGCTACATCTGTTGCGTGAGCGGTTTTTAGGCTGTCAAAAATGTTTTGTAAATCGTATTTTCCTGAAAGTTCATATAAACCTGCGTTGCCACCATAGCGATGAAACGCCGTCGATGCTGATGTATAAAATAGCGAAGCATGTAGATATGGCTTTTTTCTGTATGAGTAATTGTCTGGACGCTCCAGAAAGAGTGAATATTTACTGGTATTATGACTCGCAAGTAATTGACTTGAAAGGCTGAGTAAACATCCTGTAAGTAAAAGTGCCTGAATTTTTTTTCTATAAATCATTCTTTGTCACCGAATAAAAATATGTAATAAAAACACCCTACAAATGCAAGTTTTGAGATTACGTTAAATTTAGTTTTAGTCAAGAATCTTTGATTGGGTTAGGAAGTGAAAAATTTGTGTACAAATCATATATTTTATGTCAAAAGAATAGTAAAAGTTTGAAAGAGAGTAGTCTCCGAAGCAATTTGAAAAAAAACGAAGAAATAATCATGAAGAAAAAATATTTGTTTGTTCTGAATTGGAAAATGTATTTTACGTTTGAAGAGAGCATTGATTTTGCGACTCAATATTATGATGAGCTTGTCCAGTTGGTTATAGATTTAGATCGAGAAAAACATAATCTTATAATATGTCCATCGATGATTGTACTAAGTACTTTATCTCAGATTTTCAAAACAACAAATATGGCTTTTGGGGCTCAAGATTGCTCGGACCATAGTAAGGGAGCATTTACAGGGCAAGTTTCAGCGGAAAGTCTTAAGCAAGTTGGCTGTGAATATTGTATTATTGGGCACAGTGAGCAACGGTTGTTGTCTGGGCAGACAGATAGTATGATTGCCCATAAATTTGCCCAATTAATTAAAGAAAACATAACGCCTATTATATGTATAGGCGAAAGTAAAGACCAATTTGAGTCTGGCCGTACTATAGATATTATCTCCCAGCAACTGGATACTATTTTGGATTCTATTAATGCAAAACAGTATTTAGATCAAAATTTGTCTGTTTGTATTGCTTATGAGCCGGTTTGGTCGATTGGTACGGGAGATGTTCCCTCCAAAGACCATCTAGAGAACATATTTTCCTGGATTTCAGTTAAAGTGAAAAAAATTGCCCCATATATCGATTGGAAGCTTATTTATGGGGGTAGTGTGGTATCAAAAAATATTGTTTCTATAGCAAAAAATGAATTTATTGATGGTTTTTTGATTGGTGGGGCAAGTTTGGATTTTCAAGAGTTAAAAAAAATAGTACACTGTACACTTATTAAATAAGGCGTAAGATAAAAAACGAGCATATTATATTTTTAGATGAACGAGAGGTCACAGCATGTACGGATTTTTGATGGTTCTTTTTATTATACTGTGTGTTGTTCTTGGTTTCTTTATTCTTTTGCAGCAGGGTAAAGGTGATATGGGTCTTGGAGCTTTAGGCGGGGGTTCGCAAATGCTCTTTGGTGGGTCTGGTGGCCAAGAGTTTTTCCAAAGAACGACATGGATTCTTGGTTCAATATTTATTTTGGGCTCACTTGGTCTTGCTATATTAAAATCCAAAGAAACTCGTCAGTCCCGTCTTGGTGATTTTGTGGCAACGCAAAAAGTACAAAAAGAGCAAAGTTTGCCAACGACTCAGAATGCACAAGCTGTTCAAGAAGCTCAAGATATTAAAGATGAGCTTATACAAAAAAAACAGGCAGAAACTCAGGTTCCAGTTGAACCTGCAGTAAATACAGAGTCAAAAAAAACAGAAGAAAATAAAGCGCCTGAAGCGTCTGAGAAAAAGTAAAAAAATAAAAGTTTTAGGATCAAAGAGTGGTTGTAAGACTTCTTGATCTTGTAGGTCGAATTGCGATAAACAGTTGTGAAAGAATGGGAAAGATCGGAATATTTTTGATCGATTCTTTTCGTACTATGTTTACAACGAGGCTAAAGGTCAAGAAGGTTTTTTACCACATGCACTATATCGGTGTGAGTTCTTTGACTGTTGTTGCATTGGTTGGAATACTCGGCGGCGCTGTTTTGGCGCTTCAAAGCTATATTGGCTTGCATCGGTTTGGGCAAGAGCATTTTGTTGGGCCAATTGTTTATTTATCTATGTTGCGCGAATTTGGACCAGTCTTTACGGCGATTATGGTTATAGGTCGGGCTGGATCAGCAATGACAGCTGAGATTGGAACTATGCGAATTACGGAGCAAATAGATGCTTTACAGACATTGTGTATAGATGTGCAGCAGTATCTTATTGTTCCGCGTATTATTGCAGGTACTATAATTTTGCCATTTTTATCTATATGTTGTGTTTTATTTGGCGTTACGGCTGGATATTTAACATCGGTTTATTTACTTGATATTAATCCCGAGATTTACTCTGAGGCGGTACGGGCAGCTGTAGAGTTTTCTGATTTTACCTCTGGTCTTATAAAGGCAACAGCTTTTGGTTTTCTTTTGACGGTTATTAGTACCTATAAAGGGTACGTAACTAAGGGCGGCTCTAAGGGTGTTGGAATCGCCACGACAGAGAGCGTTGTCTATTCTAACGTAACGGTGTTTGTCGCAAATTACATATTAACTTCGTTTTTGTTTTAAGTTTTTGTTTTAAAAATGATAGAATTAAAAAAAGTAAGAAAAGCCTTTGGTTCTAAAGTTATTACGAGGGATCTTGATCTTGAAATTGGAGATCGAGAATTTCTTGCAATTATTGGTCGTTCAGGTGAAGGCAAATCTGTTCTTCTCAAGCAAATTATTGGACTTATCCATCCGGATAGCGGGAATGTGCTTATCGACGGGCAAGATATAACGTTATTAAAGGGCTCAGAGCTTCAATCTGTTTTTAAAAAATGTGGTTATGTATTTCAGTTTGCAGCGTTGCTTGATTCTCTTAATGTTTTAGAAAATGTCGGAATAACTTTGCTTGAAGACGGTATGCATCCAGATAAAGTGCGGCCACTCGTTGCTGAAAAAATAAAAAGTGTTGGATTAGGGGAAGATGTTCTTGAAAAATTTCCGGATGAATTGTCTGGTGGTATGAAAAAACGTGTTGGTTTGGCCAGGACGTTAATGTTAACTCCAAGTGTTCTTATTTATGATGAGCCAACAACTGGTCTAGATCCCGTTACAGTACGATTAATTCATGAACTGATAAAAGAGACTCATGATAAATTGGGAGCAACGACAATCGTTATTTCGCACGACATAGAAGTTTTTAAATACGCGACTCATGTTGCCATGCTTCATATGGGTAAAATTGTGTATAAGGGACTAGCCAAAGATATCTGGGAATCGGATAATCCATATGTGTATCAATTTATTCGTGGATTGCCAACTGGTCCTATGATGAGTGATGTTCAGGTATCAGGATCTAGTTCTGCAGGCGATGGGCAATAAAAATGAACAAAAAACCGGTTATTCTTGTTATAGATGACGAAGAAGCAATTCTTAAAACATTGCAAGAAGTTTTAGAGGACGAGGGTTATATCGTTCAGACGGTAGCTGATGCGTCAAAAGCTATAGCAGTTATAGGCAAGTTTATTCCAGATCTTATTTTTCTTGATATTTTTATGCCTAATATTAATGGGTTAGATTTATTAGAGCGTATAAAAAAAGAGTTTCCTCAGCAAAAAGTTATAATTATATCGGGGTTTGGTAATATACCAATGGCGCTTCAAGCGGTGAGTAAAGGCGCTGTCGATTTTATTGAAAAACCATTAAATCTTGATGATATTCTTTCAAAAGTGGCAGACTTGAAACAGAATTCTAGCGATTTGGACTCTGAGATTAACTATGAACACGACTATGAGAATTATGGTATTGTGGGGAAAAGTTTCTTGTTTCAAGAGCTTATGTATCACGTAAGAAAAATTGAAGCATTAAATTTGCCGTTGCTTATTTATGGTCCACATGGGAGTGGAAAAAGTCTTATCGCTTCTTATGTTCATCGTAAAAATCTAAAGACGTGTGAATTATCTTCTGCTCGGTTTATTGAGATAAATTGCGCAGGAGAACCTGATTTCGGGTTGCTTGATAGTTATATTATAGATACTTCAAGTAAGACGCTTTATTTCAAAAATATACAGGCACTTTCTCTTGAGCATCAAAAAAAAATATTGTCTTTAATTGAGCAGTGCGATTTCAACGTTGTGAAGATTATAGCATCGTCAACGGCGTCTTTGTTTGATTTAGTGAGAAAAGAACGGTTTAGTAGTGCTCTTTTTCATAAGTTAAACATGATTCCAGTCGAAATTCCGTCTTTATGTAAACGTCGCTTTGATATTCCATTGCTTATAAATTATTTTGTTAATATTGAAAATGGACTCCAGGCTAAATCTGTTATTTTTTCAAATTCGAGTGTGCGGCTTATGCGAAATTATACGTGGCTTGGCAATGTTGCTCAGTTACGTTCGTGTATAAAAAAAATTGTTTGTCTTGCGCCAGAAGGTGATTTTGTAGTAATGCCAGATGTCTTGCGAAAATATTTGGGTGAAAAAGATACTCAATTTATTGATGAACAGGTATTTATTACGTTTAATACGTTGCAAGATGCCACAAAGGCTTTCGAAAAAAATTTTTTACTTTATCATTTAAAAAATAGTCATTATGATTTGGGCCAAGTTTGTGAGCGGTTGAATTTAGAGGTTCCTCAGTTGCGTGCTAAGTTATTGGCGTTAAATATTGATATAAATAAAGCAAAGTAATTGTTTATGTCCGGGTCTTAATTTCACGCTAAAAAAGTTTTGTGATCAACTTTATCAAAAATTATATTTTGTTATATTGTTTTTTCAAATATATTGAAGAGGTACCTGGATAGTTCTGGGTAGGTGTAGAATAAAAAGAATATAATTTTCATATGGGAAAAATACCATGGAAAATCAGGTTTCACCTCAAATAGTAGAAAAAATAAAAGAACAAAGTGCTCAATGGACTGCGCTAAAAAATGAAATTAGCAAAGTTGTAGTCGGACAAGATTATATTATAGATCGTATTTTTATTGGGTTGCTTTGTAATGGGCACATTCTTTTAGAGGGTGTTCCGGGACTCGCTAAAACAACATTGGTTAATACTATTGCAAAAACGTTACGTTTGGGTTTCAAGCGGATTCAATTTACTCCCGATTTGCTTCCAGCAGATCTGATTGGAACGTTGGTGTATAATCCCAAGACGCAAGAGTTTCAGACTAAAAAAGGTCCAATTTTTACAAATTTATTATTAGCTGATGAAATAAACAGAGCCCCTGCAAAAGTACAATCAGCATTGCTTGAAGCGATGCAAGAGCGACAAGTTACGATTGGCGATCAGACGTTTAAGCTTGAAGATGAGTTTCTTGTGCTTGCTACACAGAATCCGATAGATCAAGAAGGCACGTATCGTCTTCCAGAAGCGCAAGTGGATCGTTTCATGTTTAAATTATTGGTAAATTATCCAACGATAAGTGAAGAAAAGCAAATTATAAAGAAAGTCTTTCAACCTCAAGAAGTATTTAGTATTATGGGCAAGCTTGAGATGCAAGAGGCGAAAAAATTAGTTCAAGACGTTTACATTGACGATAAAGTTACTGAATATATTTTATCTCTTGTTTTTGCGACGCGCAGTCCGCAAGAATATAAACTTGAAGATATTCAATATTTTATTGATTATGGCGCTTCTCCTCGGGCGACGTTGGCGCTAAATCACGCGGCCAGAGCGCATGCATTATTAAGAAAACGGCATTTTGTTATTCCAGATGACGTAAAAGCGGTAGCTATAGATATTTTGAGACATAGAATTTTATTGACGTACGAAGCTGAGGCTGAGAATATTACGACAGATCAGATTATTCAACAGATTTTGCGTACGGTGCCTTCCCCATAAAACAGGGGACATTATCAAAAAGGGTAAGTGGTTATGAAGCCACAATTGTGGATGCTGAACAGTGCACTTTTAATGATGTTTGTTGTTGCATTTGTAACAGGCCAATTTGTTCAAGTGCAGATTCCCGTTTTTCGTCCAAAAACAGTGAGCCTTGATTTAGAAAAGAAAAAAGAAGCTGTTTTTCCTGTAAGTTTGGAAAAAATATACAAAGAAGATCTTTTTGATACGTATGTACCAGAAAAAGTTGAGCTTGTTAAAAAAGAGCTTGTGACTCCTGTACCACAACCAAAGCCGGCAGAAATCGTTCCCGTTCCTGAATTACAAAAACAGTCGTTTATTGCGCCTCTTACAGTAATTATTAAGGGGATTATAATTTCTGCTGATGAAAATCAAAACGTTGCCATGATAGAAGATGAAACTAAAAAAGAAGGCTTATATCATTTGGGTGAAAAAATTAAAGATGCTCAAATTGTTAAAATCGCACGTAACAGAATTGTGTTGCTTCGGGGTAATGGTCAGCAAGAGATTTTTTATTTAAGAAAAGATGATCTTAAAGATAATTCTAAGCCAGAAGAGCGTTGGAAGTATATCGTTAAAAGAATAGAAGATAGAACATATCAAATAGATCCAGATAATTTTAAAGACGAGATTGATGGACTGGGTAGCTTTATTGAACGCGCAGCAATAATAGGTACGGCGTATCAGACTGGTAAGCCGATTGGATTAAAAGTTGGGCTACTTGATCAAGGAGATATTGGGGGCGCTTTGGGCCTTCAAAAAAATGATATACTATTGTCAGTCAATAAGCTTCCTACAGCGGACTTAAAGAGCAGATTACATATTTATGATACTATAGCAGATGGCAAGATTGGTGATAAGTTTAGTTTAGTCGTCAAACGAGGCGGCCAGGATGAAACTTTATTGTATGAATTTGCCAAGATAAGTAAGGCTTCTCAAAAAATATTTACCGGTGGAAAGCCAGAAGAGAAGAAGCCGGAAGTCTTTGACCAAAGTAGACAGCAAAAACGAGAAGACATGATTAGACAATTTAGGCAGCAGCATTCAAGTACAGAACAAAAAGATGCGATAGCTCGTATACGAGAAAGATTATTAAATAATTTGAAGATGCGCATGCATGATTCGCGTGTTAGATAGGCCGTATAAAAAAATAGGTAGGAAAAGTCGATGAGGGCTTTGTTCGAGACGAGAGCCTTGTTTGTGGGATGTTTTGTTGGTGGATTATTTCCATTGTTAAGTGCCATGCCAGCAGCTCAGAGTATACAGCAGCAGCCTATAACTGTAGCTCAAGTTCAGGTTGATTCTGCAGCTCAGGTGCAGCCGCAATTGGCTCAAACTAAAATAGAAAAGTCAGATCAAGTTTTGGCTAAGCAGTTAGAAGTTCTTCAGCCTGCAAGTCTAAAATCTAATGCTCGAATAAAATCTGATTCAGATCAAATAAAAAAAACTGGTCAGCAAGAAGTAAAAGAAGAGCGCGATATTTATTTGAATTTTGAAAATACAGAATTATCAAATTTTGTAAACTACATGGCAGAACTGAAAAAATTTAATTTGATTCCAGATAAAGCTTTAGAAGGCGCAAAAATTTCTTTATCAATACGCGACCCCCTAACGCTTGATGGTGCGTATAAAATTTTCTTAACCGTGCTAGAAATGGCTGGGTTTAGTATTGTTCAAGTTGGCGATGTTTATAAAGTTATTCCAAAAGATAAAAAACTTACAGAACCCTTACCATCATATATTAACGTTCCGGCTGAAACGCTTCCCGATAGTGACATAACTATTCGTTATGTGTTTTTCTTACAAAATTTACCGACTGAGTCAATCACAACTTTACTTGAGAGTCTTTTGAGTGATAAGCACCAGTTAATAACTCAAACGGATGTGAACGGGTTTATTATTACAGATAAGTCTCTTAACATAAAATCTGCGGTTAAATTAGTACAAGAGCTTGATCGGTCTGGGCAGTCAGAGAGTGTTGTTGTTCTTAGGCTTAAAAATGCAAATGCAACTGACGTGAAAGAGCTTCTTGAGGGTTTGATGACCAAAAAGTCTGAAGGTGGAGCGCTTGCTCGTTTATTTGGTGGCGCAGCAGAGGGCGGGTTAGAGTATTTCCCGGCAGGTATTAAAATTTTCACGATACCGCGTACAAATTCTTTAGTAATGCTTGGGACAGCTGGGCCTATTAAAAAAATTGAAGATTTTATTGTTAATCATATTGATACAGAACTTAAAGCTGTAGAATCGCCATTACATATTTTTGAACTACAGTATGCCGATGCAACTCAAATTGCTCAAATATTGCAGGAGGTTACTGCGGCTCCGGAGAGTGAGGGGGGTGCAGAGGCCGCAAAGTATGGGTCTATTCGCGGTGGGGTAAAATATTTTAAGCAGATGAAATTTAAGGTAGATAAAAGTGGTAATCGTCTTGTTGTCTCTTCGACAGATAAACAAGACTGGAAGCTTCTAAAAAAAACAATTAGAGATTTGGACAAACCTCAGCCTCAAGTTGCTATAGAAACACTTATTGTGTCGGTTGATTCATCGAATATAAAAGATATCGGTGGAGCTCTGCGTAATAAAAAAGAGGGACAGTTGGGAAATTCTATTAATTTTCAGTCAGCAGCTATATCAGGAAGTCCGTCTTTTGCTCCGGATAATACAAATCCGCTTAATTTACTTGGTCGTATGCTTGGGCAAGTTGCGGCTTCTCATGGTGCTGCAACATTAACGTTTGGAAAAAATGCTAATATTTGGGGAGTTTTTCAGGCACTTAAGACTCAAACGAATGCGACTATTTTATCAAAGCCTTTTTTAACGGTAGCTAATAAGAAAGAAGCTACAATATCATTTGGTAAAGAGGTTCGTGTTTCACAGGAACTTGATCCAAGCACAACAGCTAAAGGTTTTACTACGCTTAAGGCAGATACAAACATTAAATTGACCCCTCAAATAAATCTTGATGGAATTATTAAAATGGACATAGTGCTTACCATTGATGATTTTATTCGTGAAGATACTGGGAATAAAACGACAAAAAATCTTACAACGCAGGTGACAGTTGCTGATGGGCAGGTTTTGGTTCTTGGTGGTTTTGTTAAAACAAAAGTATCGGATGAAAATACAAAAACGCCAATTTTGGCTGATATACCAATTTTGGGGTGGTTATTTAAAAAACAAAGACGAGATATATCAAAAACGTATGTTTTTGTTTTTATGGCTCCAACAATTATTAAGCCTCGTCAGTTGCCTGGTATGGAATTGTATACCAAAATGAAAATGCATCAAGTTACAGAGGGTATTGAAAATGGTGTAGAGACGAGAAAGACTCGGGATCCAATTTTTAATTGGTTCTTTGATGCTGAGTCAGAAAATTATTCACATAAAGTTGTTGATTTTGCCAATGCGCGTTATCAGCCAACAACGGTAGACATGCAAAATGATCCGTATTATAGATCTCAGACAAAGCGCGAAGAGCTTAAAGAAGAAGTAGCTGAAAGAATTACGGTGCCAGTGCAAGATAAGAAAATACTTACTCAAGCAGACATGCCTGTTGGTCCCGTTTCTGTTGCGGGGGCAGATGCGCAAAAAGTAGCAAGAATAGAGCCTATGGCGCCAGTAACACCTGAAAAACAAGAAATAATGGGGACAACGCCATTACTTAAGCAATTATCTCAAAAGCCTATTATGCAAGAGCCTATATATAATACAGGTCAAACAGTTGTTGATACTGATTTAGATGAGCGTAGAGAACAATTAAAAAATGTTCTTTCACAGGCTTCTATAACTAGTGTTCAAAGTGTACAAGATGGGCAGATAGATAAGAAAGAAAAGCTGAAACAGTTTATTTCTGAAAGTCCAAAGCGTGAGCAGCTTAAAAAATTTTTTTCCCAACCCAAACTAGAAAATGTGCAACAAGAAGTTCCTGTGCAGCAGGAGAAAAGAGAAAGTCTCAAAAAGTTTTTTTCAGAAATCCCTGTGAAAACTGAGGGTTCAGTTCCATGATAAAAGAATTATTTCTTCCAGAAAGAATAGGTAATCGACGTATTTATGCACAGAGAATTTTGGCGATAGATACGCAAGATGATACGGTGTATGCAGCGCTTGTGCATGCAAAAAGGTCTTGTACAGTAGTAGAAAAATTGTTTAAAGAAGTTCTTGAGCCTGGTGATGAAAAAACACAGTCTCAGCGTACAATTGATGCAATAAAAAAAATAATGCCTCAGGTTAAACGTTATGATCAGGTTCGTATTTCTATTCCGACAGCCGCTGTTTTTAAAGAACTTGTGGTGCCGTTTATTGATACTGAGCGTATACGAATGGTTCTTGATTATGAGATAGAGTCTATGTTGCCGTTTTCTGTCGATGAAGCAAGTATTGACTTTATAGTGACAGAAAAGTTACCAGAACAGAAAAGTTCGCATATTTTTGTCGCTGCTGTAAGAAATCAGGATATTCAAAGTATTTTGGATATTACTAGTCAAGCAGGCATAGAGCCACAGAGTATTACGCTTGATTTATTTGCCCTTTATAGTTTATACCAGCAAATTCCTGAGTATCAAAATACTGAACAAGGGAGCGCTTTGATTGACGTCGGTGTAAATGTAACACAAATTTCGTTTATTTATGAAGGTAAATTGCGTTTGACGCGTTCTATCCAAAAGGGTTTATTAACAATCGTCGACCATATTAGTAAAGATACGAGTGTAACAGAAGAAGAAGTATTAAAAAAATTAAAAGCTATTGGGATTAAGTCTACGGGGGACCTTGAATATGATCGCGTTGTTCAAAAATACATGATGCAGTTTTTTAATGATATTCAGTTTACGCTTAATTCATTTAGTTTAAAATTAAATTACTATAAAGGCGTTAGTAAAGTTTTATTTGCAGGTAAAACGGCAGAAGTGAGTGATTTGGCTCAATTTGCGAGTGATATACTTCAAGTACATTGTGAAATATTTGATCCATTAAAGCTTTTTATGAATAAGCTAATTCAGAATAAGATTTCTGGCCAAATCCCAAATTTAAGTAATTATGCCATTGCTCTTGGTACGGCGATTCCATCACCTGAACAAGTAGAATTTGATCTTCGTCGTAAAATGTTTGTTCTTGATCGTCGTCCGTTAATTAAAAAACAGTTAATTGCTGGATTTTCTTTTGCGCTTATATTGCTTTCGTTTATTGGTGTACGGGGCTACTTGCAATTAAGTAAGTTGTCAGCATATGTTAGCAAAATTGAAAACAATGAAATTGGCCGGATCATAGACAATATTCCTCGCGCTCAGAGACCAAAAACTAAGTCGCTTGCTGCTGTTATAGCTCAAGCTGAAAAAATTTTAAAAGAAAAACAGGAAGTTTGTGCGCCTTTTGCCCAGGAGCGTGTTCGTTGTCTTGATATTCTTTTTGAATTAACCAGCATCATGGATAAAAAGCGGTTTGATATTGATATTAGCGAAATTGCAATTGATGAAAAAATCGCAGGAAAGCCTGAAGTTACAGTTGATGGTTTTTTGAAATCACGTGAAGGTGCGGAGCATTTTAAAGCTTTCTTTGAATTTAAAAAACGTTTTGATGACTCTCGGCTTTTAGTTCGTGATGACAAAGAAGAAGAAGTGCATTCAGCTGCTGAAAAAGGTGTGCAATTCACTTTAAAACTTACGAAAAAAGAAGAATAATATGGAATTTATCTCAAAGCTTGCCGATACAATTCATTACTTGAGTAAGAAAGATTTTCAACGATATCTAGGTATTTTTCTTGCGGGGGTTGGTGTTATAGTAATAGGTATAGTCTATTATATTTATTCGCAAAATAATGAATTGATGATGCATTTTAAAAAGATAGAAAAATTGTCAGATAAAGCTCTTATTTTGCGTCAGCAATTTGAGAAAATACAAACTGAAGAAGTACGGTTGGCGGATCTTTTGGCTCAAAATAAAGATTTTAGTCTTAATAGTTATTTTGAAACATTTTATAAGCGGCAAAATATTAAACCTGAGGACGGATGGCGAGAGTCTCCAAATGTCATTAACTCAAAGTTTGATGAAATGGAATTATCAGCTACGTTTAAAGATCAAACGACTGAAAAAATGGTGAAGATATTGGAAGAAATAGATAAAACTAAAATTGTATATGTAAAAAAAGTGCACATAAAAACTGAAAAAAATAAGCGGATTACGTTTGATATAACGCTTTCGACGTTAAAAGAAAAATAGAACGTAATAGAGGGGTACGCGCAATGGCTTTAAGTAATCGTAAAATTAGTCTGTTTTTTTTAGTCTTATATCTAGTTTTATTTATGCCCGTGTCTGTTTTTCTTTTAGATATGCCATCAGTGCCGTCAAACTCAATAAGTCTTCCTGCCGCCCAACTTTTGCCAGTAAAACCATTAAATATTGCAGAACCTAACGTTTCTATTGATGTAAATCCGAGCAATGTTGTAACAGGAAAAACACTTTCTCAGCCGATTATGCAATTAGTGCCGCATCCACATGTAACGCCACTAGCTCCTGGGCAGACGGGCGATTCAGATATTTATCTTAATTTTGAAAATACGTCACTTGGCAGCGTTATGAATTATCTTGCTGAACAAAAAAAGATTAATATTCTGCCTCATAAAGATTTAGATAATTGTAAAGTTACGCTTGCAACACGTAATCCGTTAACGCTTGAGCGTGCTTGGAACGTGCTTTTAACGCTTCTTGAAATGAATAATTTTTCTATAGTAAAAGTTGATAATTTGTTCCGTGTTGTTTCAAATAAAGAAAGTGGCATGCAGCCATTACCTATATATTCATCAAAAACTGGTACAGACTCTGACAATTTACCCGATAGTGACTTAATAGTACGCTATATTTATTTTTGCAAAAATACAAAGCCAGAAATGGCGCAAGATATTTTGAGTAAGTTGCTTGAAGATGGTGCCGTTCAGATTAATCAAGATCTTCAGGCTGTCATACTTAAAGAAAAATGCTTTAACATTAAAGCTGCCATGAAAATCGTTAAAGAACTTGATACTGGTGGGTTGCGAGAGTCTATAAAAATTATTCGTCTTAATTATGCAGATGCACATGATGTGAAAGAACTTTTTGATAAAATATTAGAAGGTGATAAACAAAAAAGTTTTAGGTTTCCGGTTGGGCCTCATAAAGAGTCTTTTTATTTCTCGTCTTCTACAAAGATAATTCCTGACCCTATTAAGCAATCGCTTATTTTATTGGGGACAGAAAAAAATCTTGAACGTTTAACTGACTTTATTTTCAAATATGTTGATGTGCCTGTTGGTACTGCTGAATCGCGAATTCATATTAAAGAAATTCGCTATGCAAAATCTGAAGATATACAAGCAATAGTGCAAGATATCTTAAAGCCTCCTGCAGGGCAACAAACGGGCAAGGGAATATTGGTTGGTAAATATAAGTTTTTTGAAGATGCAACAGTCGTTGCAGAAGCTGCAGCTGAAGGCGTTAGAGGTAGTGGTAATAGACTTCTTGTTGCATGTAATGAAGATGATTGGGTTCGTCTAAATACATTTATCGATAAACTTGATAAACCTGAGGCTCAGGTAGCATTTGAAGTTCTCGTGGTTGTTATTAATGAGAAGCAGGAAAAAGAGTTGGGTACTCAGTTGCAAAGTAAAGATGGAAAACAGCTCGGTATGGGTATTAATAGAACGCAGTTTATGAATATTACAGGTGCAGAATTATCTGAGAAAAAAACTGATCGGCCTAAAGATCCTACGGCAATTCCTATGGCAAAGTTTATTGAAATAGCATCTGGTGATAAAGATGGTTATGCGTCATTTATGACACTTGGTCGTTCTGATTCTGATGAGTCTATGAATATTTGGGCGCTTGTAAAAAGTGTTCTGTGGCAACAAAATTCTCATATTATTTCTCAGCCGTATGTTGTTGCAAATAACCATCAAGAATGTTCTGTTGAAATTGGAGAAGATAGACAAGTAAAGGGCGGCTTGCAACGGGCTGATGGAGGTGTAAAAACGGTAAATACATGGGTTTCGGCCAAGGCAACGAATAAAGTAAAATTAAAACCTCATATTAATTCTGACGGGGTAGTTATTTTGGAAATTGAGGTATGCATTGATGAATTTACTCCGGATAGTGCCGCCGATACTCCGACCACTATGAAGCGTTCGATAGTTACACAAACAAGCTTACTTGCTGGCCAGGTTCTTGTTTTAGGCGGTATGAAAAAAACCAATCAACAGATGAGTATTTCTAAAACACCAATTTTGGGAGATATTCCAATTTTAGGAAATTTATTTAAATGGAAAAGCAAAAAAAAAGATGACGAAAATTTATATATTTTTATACGACCAAGTATTATTAAGCCTCAGTTTGAAGGGGCTCCTGATGAATATACACAGTTAAAGTTAGATTATGCAAAATATCAAATTATAAATAGCGACGAATTTTCTAAAGATAAAGACCCTATTCAGCGTTGGTTTTTTAAACCAGAACACTATAGTGTAAAACGCAAACTTGAAGATGTTGCAAAAGGAAGAGTTCCTCTTATTGATGATTTTGCACTTGGCAAAGATCGTCCCAAAATGGTAAATATTAAAGAAGATACGTATTATCGGTCTTCTGAGACGATCAAAAAAAGTAAAGAGACACTCAAACGTAGAAAAAAGAGTAAAGCGTAATAATCTAGGGTTTCAACCCTAGGCTGGAATAAGTTTCAGTCGATTACATCTGATGATCTAGGTTCCCGTTTTTTTTTCTTATGAAGCTTTTATTAATAATTTCAAAAGCGGTCTCAGAGTCATCGACGACTTGAATTAGTTTAATGTCTTCAAGTGTAATAAGATTTTCTTTTAACGCTCTTGTTTCAGCCCAATCAATAATTGGTTGCCAGTAATGAGATTCCATAAGAATAATGGGGGCTTTTTGCATGTGGTCTGTTTGAGCGAGTGTTACAATTTCAAAGAGTTCGTCCAGCGTACCAAATCCGCCGGGGAAAATAACAAAAGCTGTTGAGTAGCGTACGAGTAACCATTTACGTGCAAAAAAATATTCTTCGATAATATTTTCTTGAACAAAGGGGTTTGCTTTTTCTTTATTTAAACGGACGAGTCCTATCCCGGCCGATAGAATTGGTGGGCATTCCCAGTCCCCCAAATGGCATTCTCTTAAGTGATCCATGGCTCCCTTATTGGCGGCTTCCATAATGCCAGGGCCACCGCCGGTGACTATTGAGTATCCTTCAGCGGCAAGCATTTTTGTTAGATATTGTGCTTTTCTTGCGTATGGACTATCTGGAGTAATTCGTGATCCTCCAAATACCGTGACAATTGGATGTGGTAATTTTGTGAGTCTCCACATTCCGGAGATAAGTCTCACATTGAGAATTAAAAGACTTTTGAGATCTTTAAAAAAGTAGCCTAGCCTTGTAAATATGCTCACTTTTTGTTCTCCAATATTAATACTTGTCGTCCTGGCCCGCGCTCACCTTGAGCCTTGCCGGCCCTTCGAAGCCACGCAGGTCGTAGTAGGGTCGAAGGGCTGGATCTAAGTAATTATTTTTTTAGTAACTTTTTTGCCGTTTCGTAATTTTCACTATCAAAAATAATCGCAGCTGCTGCAGTACAAAAAGCAAGCGCTTCAGGTAGGTGCTTTTGATAGATATTGCGCCCGATAGCCGCTCCGCGTGTTTTGCCCGTATTTATTTGATTATAGAGTTCTTCAAGAAACTGTTCAGTATTTTTGAGAGAGCCTCCTGAACATACAACGCCAGTGTTGCCAGCAGCTGTTGTTGCTTGTATAAGTTTTTTTGCACTTTCAAGATTATTGTGTGCTTTTGGTGGATTTACTTTAACAAAGTCGGCGCCTAACGTTGTAGCTACACCTGCGGCTCCTGCAATAATATTTTCGTCGAGTTCGCTTGCGACTGCTTGGCCACGTGGATATATCCAGAGTACGGCAATAAGCCCATGTTTGTGTGCTTCTATAATTGCTTGGCTTGCTTGTTCCATCATAGAGGCTTCGTATTCGCTTCCTAAATAAAGCGTAAAGCCTACGCCTACTATCGATAGTCCGGAGCTTTTCTTGAAATCTACTACTTGTTGTACCGAGTTAAGTTGTGCTGATAATGGGTCTTGTATGTTTGCGGGTAAAATATTTGATTTACTATTTATTTTTACTAAGTAATTTACGTTACGATATTTGTCTGCGTAACGGGAAATAAGACCCATTTGTGCTGCAAATACGCCTATGCGCGCTTTACTCGCAATTTCAAATAAATATTCGGGCTCGATAAAAGTTTGTGTGCCTGATATACGAAAGTTAGCATTTAAGTGTTCTATTTTTTGGTCTCCAGCAAAAAGAAATAAGTTGCCCGTTTCTTGCGTTGCGAGCATATAATTTTTTTTATACAGAGCTTGTTTTGTTTTTGGTACGGTTAATGGTATTACTATCTTTTGCTTCATAATTTGTCCCTTTTAATAATTTTTATTTAACTTATTTGAGCGTATATTTTGTTGCACGTAAAAGCAATAATTGGGACTATAAACTTAGTATTCGCGTTCACCCTGAGCTTGTCGAAGGGCACACAAAAAAGACCCTTCGACAAGCTCAGGGTGAGTGCACTTATTAACAAATAATTGTTATTTAAAGATTGTCCCGGTAAAAACTGGGCAAGCAGGGGCTTGTAAGAAAACTTGGTTATTCTCGACCCAGCAAGTAAGTGAGCCGCCTTGCATAATCAGCGTGATTTTTTCTTGGGACTTAATTTTTTCTTGGAGATAAAAAAGTGTTGTGATGGCAACAGCGCCTGAGCCACATGCAAGTGTGCGCCCGCAGCCGCGTTCATAGACTAAAACGTTATAGGTATTTTGGTCTTGTTGCCAGACGAATTCGACATTTGTTTTTTGCGGGAATAATTTGTGTTGTTCTAGTTCTTTGCCGTAAGCGTCAAGCCATTCTGATGTTGTTTTTTGTAAGATAATAAAATGTGGGTTGCCGATATTTATTGGGTAGCCAGCAAAACGTGCTTGTGAAATTTGAGCTATTATTGGCTCAAGATTATTTTGTGAGCTCTGTGAGCTTGGGCACGTGTTTAAGTTTTGTGCGCTTTTTGATATTGGTAGGGCTGTGATTATTTGTATGTTAGAGAGATCTTCGGGATTATCTTGTGCGATAGTACAGTGTGCCGTGTGTGGGCCGGCCATTATTTCGAAACTAATTTGTTTGTTTTGTGTATATAGATAATGTGCGACACAGCGTAACCCATTTAAGCATATTTCTGCTTGAGAACCATCAGCATTATAGATGAGCATCTCTGGCATATTTTTTGTGATTTTTTTGAGAATTATGATGCCGTCGGCGCCGATGCCAAAATGTCGGTCACAAAGTTTGGAGACAAAAGCTGAAAAGCTTTTGTCTCCTGTTATTTCTTGAATATTTTGTTCAGAATTATTGAGCCAGTCAAATAATACAAAATCGTTACCTAGAGACTGGTATTTTATAAACTCAAGATTAGTGTCTGTGTTTTTCTTTACTTGCTTTTGCACGTTTAAACCTGTGCGTTTTCACAAGTTTTTTTGCATTCTTGGCTTTGTTTGTTTTCTTCTGCTTGTTTAGCAAAAACCTTACTGATGTATGAACGGCCAGAATCTGCGAGTATCACAACTAAAATGTCTTTTTCAGTTAACGTCTTTGCATATTCAAGAGCAATGTGCATAACTGCTCCACTGCTAATGCCAACAAGTAAGCCGTGATCTTGAGCAAGAGTGCGTGTCATGTTAAAAGCATCAGCATCTGTAACGGGAATAATTTGGTCAACAACTGCTTGGTTAAATACGTCACTGACGACATCGATACCAATGCCTTCAGCTTCATATGCTTTTGGTGTTTTACTTGAAAAGAAAGATGTTGCTGCATCAACGCCAATAATTTTGATATCTGGGTTCTTTTCTTTCAAATATTTACCAACGCCTGATATTGTGCCACATGATCCAGCTGCGCACATAAAGTGTGTTACGGTGCCTTCTGTTTGTTCCCAAATTTCTGGTCCAGTAGAAAGATAGTGAGCATGTGCATTGGCTGGATTAAAATATTGGTTAGGCATAAATGCGCCAGGAATACTTTTGGCTAAATGTTCAGCTTTTGCGCTGCAGCCGCGAGGGTCATGATGCGAATCTACGTTAGGGCATACGTGTACTTCTGCGCCGTATGCTTTAAGAATAGCAACTTTTTCAGATGATGTTCTATCTGGGACGGTGATAATAACACGGTAGCCTTTAAGGGCGCCGATCATGGCGCATGCTATACCTTGGTTTCCTGATGAGGCTTCGACGATCGTTCCGCCTGGTTTGAGTAGGCCGTCTTTTTCTGCTTGTTCTATCATAGAAAGAGAGCTTCTATCTTTTACGCTGCCGCCTAAACTAAGAAACTCAAGCTTGGCGAGCAAAGTTGGCTTTGTTCCGAATTCTAGTTTAGCTAGAGGTGTGTGGCCAACGCATTCAAGAAGGGTTTTAAAGTTTTTTTTCTGGTTTTTTGTATTCATTGTGTGCCTTCAATTCAAGAGTGGTTAAGTAAGGGGCTTATAAATGTTATAATAATGGTATAATTATCGGGTAAAAAATCAAATTAAGTAAGACTTTTGTGCATTTTTTAACAGATTTATAAGGGGTTTAGTAATGCCAAATAATAGTGATAATACCCATAGTCGTCTGGATGACGCCCAGTTAGAGCGTTTGCATTTGTATGCAGCCAAGTTGGCTGAGCTCGTTGGGCATAATAAAGTATATAGATGCTTTTGTCGGCGTGATGTGCTGGAAGAAAAACAATATGCCCAATTACAGGCTGGCAAATTGGCCCGTTATGACCGTACCTGTGGGATTTTGGCTAAAGAAAAGATACAGCGTAAAATTGACGCCAAGTTACCATACATATGGCGTCTAGTTATTAACGACCAGCAAATTTTTGAGGTGCGTGATCGGTCCCGGGGCAAAGTTCTGATCGAAATGTGCAATTTTACCGACTTTCCCCTGACTAACTATGACGGCTCTTTTACACCTGTTTTTATGAGCTTTATCGATGACTGGCTTGTGTTTAATACGCCTATTATCTGTGTGCGAGAAAGTTTAGCCGACACGGCCTTTAGAGTTGCACTTTACGATGCATTTATGCTTAAAATACCAGCTTTTTCGCAAATATCAGATAAGTAAGCTTTGGGTCGTCTTGTTTTGGATTATTTGGATCATAAAGTCCCGTCTCTGTTCCAGTAGATTAGGGGATATTGAGAGGTGGGGAATTCTTTGATTGTTTGTTTTATTGCAGGAATCAGATTCTCGTGTTTTTTGATTGCATATATTATCTTGCCAAATTCTTTCCAGAATTTTTCTTGAATGGGGCTCAGGTGATTGTCAATGTCGCTATCTTTTATATCTGGTGAGAGTTCAAAACTTAATCTTATTGCCATAAGCATTTTTGTTAAATTATTGTTTTTTAAGTGGTAACAAATTCTGAACAAATAAGGGATATTACTTTCATACCATGTATAGATAGCGTATTTTTGGTTATAAGAGAGGTAGATGTACTGTGCGTTTAAGTTACACAGTTGAGATATTATGGCCGCGTGTTCTTTCAAATCTCTATGTTTGTTTACGTATTCACTAATACAGGTGACTAGATCTTCTTTTACATGATTTTTAATTTTGTCAGGCGTCGCTGTTTTGGTGAGCATGATGATACGTAAAATTTGGTCGAATTTTACCATTTTTCCGAACATCATATCTTTTGTAAATGTTGGGTAATCAATTTTTCCGACTATTTTTAAGAATAGTTTTAAGTTGTCGGTTTTGAGTGCGTCTTTAATGGTTAATTCGTCGAGTGTCGAAAAAAGGTTTTGAGTCGGTTCGGTGATTACTTGCAATTGCATGCCGTGAGTGCTACTGAGTGTAAAAAGATTGGCTGCTGCAAGTAGCGTTAAAAGATATTTATTCATGCGAAGCTTTCTTATTTTTGAGAGCATGAGTATAAAAGAATTGTTTAGTTTTGTGATTCTAATTGTTGT
>JBDRBF010000040.1:0-22241 GCA_043822925.1 bacterium | reverse complement strand
GGTAAATCTGACAACATATTAACAAGTAAAATTTGTATGGGTAAAATGGGAATAAATGGCAACATGAGAGAAACCAGAGCCATCGAATAACAGTTTCCAAAATTACTAATCAAAGTACATACAATAAATTTGTTAATATTGGCAAAAATTATTCTCCCCTCTTTTATTCCCTCAACAAGCACCATAAGATCTTTTCTGAGCAGGATAATATCTGAGGCTTCTCGCGCCACATCAACTGCTTCTTTAACCGTTATGCCAACATGAGCTAGCTTTAGAGCAGGAGCATCATTTATACCATCACCTAAAAAGCCAACATTATGTTTCTTTTGCAACTCTTTAATAATTCTATGTTTTATTTTTGGCGACACTCTCGTAAAAATTGAAAATTTTTCACAGGCCTCTTGAAAATCCTTAACAGACAAAGCTTCAAGCTCTTCCCCCGATATCGCCTGATCAACCCCTGAGACAAGACCTATTTCTTTACCAACAGCCACAGAAACATCTTTATTGTCACCCGTTAATATTTTTACCGTTAGCCCCAATTGCCGTGCTGCGTCAATCGTCTGTTTACTTTGTTTTTTTAATGGATCAATAAATGAAAAAAAACCTAAAAAAGTTACCTGTGTTTCATTTTTTACACAAATATCAGATAATACACACTCTTTAAAAGCAATCGCAAGCGTTCTTCGCCCAGCCATCCCCTCATGGGCAAGCTGTTTTTCTAGTTCATTTTTTTGAGTATCAGTAAGATTTACTGATATCTTAATAAGTTTTTCGAGCGCTCCCTTAACAATCAAAAAATGCTTGCCCGATATATGACGCACCATAATGCTGCTACTCATTCTAAAAGAATCAAATGAATTTGCTGAGATAACTTTGTATTCATGTAGTTTTTGAGTAACATCTTTTGGCGCATTTTTTTCCAACGCAAAATCAAACGATGTCTTTGACGCTCCCTGTCCCAAAAGACCAAAGAGTAAACATTTTTGAGGATCATCAGAAAAAACATGTTCAAGTGAAAGTTTATTTTCTGTAAGTGTTCCCGTTTTATCGGTACATAAAATTTCAATATCACCCAAATCTTCAATAGCCCCAAGCCGCTTAACAATCACATGCTTTTTTGCCAATTTAAGTGCGCCCAACGATAGCGAAAACGTAGCAACCGTAGGCAAGGCCTCTGGAACTATACCCACAATCAATGCTATAACAAAAATAGTAAATCCAACCAAATGCGTTGGCCCTTTAATAACTAAATGAGCAATAAAAAGAACAATAATCGAAACAAGAACAATCTTGAGAATAGCCCAGTAAAGTAACTGTAACTCTTTCCCATAATTACTTTCAGGACTTATGGCTGTCACAAATTTGGCAATCTCACCAAATACCGTATCTTTTCCCGTTGCTATCACAATGCCAGTAGCATATCCTGAAGCAACCATTGATCCAGCAAAGAGTATGTTTTTCGCTCGAAACACCGTATCAGCCTCGTGTTTAAGCACATCTGATGTCTTGATCGCATGAGTTGATTCACCAGAGAGCATTGATTCATCAACCAATAAATTATCTGCTTGCATGATTCTCAGATCGGCAGACACAATATCCCATTGGTTGAGAAATACAATATCACCAGGAACTAAGAATTCTTTATCTATAATAATTTTTTTATTAGCACGTAAAATAGTGGTTTTCGATGGAATTTTCTTCTTTAAAAGAGCCGCCGCCTTATGAGCCCGCGCCTCATGAAAAAAACCTAAAACAACGTTAATTACTACAAATAATATAATAATAAAAGCATTACTTACTTCTCCTATCACAAGAGAAATAAAACTCGCAAGTATAAGTAGCACAACAAATGGTGATTTGAACTGTTTAAATAAAAGCGTGTATAACTCGGCTCGATATGTCTCTATTTCGTTAAGCCCATAGGTTGTCAATCGCATTTTTGCTTCGGCTAAAGGAAGACCATGAAGTGTGCTGCTCAGCTCTTTTAGAACAGAAGAAAAATCTTTAATAGACGCATCAGAATACTTCACAGCGAGCTCCTTTTTAAGCTTAAGATTAATCGACATTCTAAAAGATAGTAAATATGCCTACACGCTTGCAAGCAACGATAATTAAAGCTACTTTTTATTCACAACTGTTTACTTCTTGGACCTTTATTTCTTAAGCTTCTAATTAAATTAATAATTTTAAGAGGAAAATAATATGAATGTTCAGCATTTTACAAAAGCAAGTCACGAACTTATCAAACAAAGTGTCGAACTAGGACGTGAATATCGACATGCACTGGTAATGCCATTACATATACTCGCAGTAAGCCTACATGAACAATTTTGCCGTTCTTTTTTCCAGGCACTCGGCGTTGATACTGAAAAACTATTTTTTCTTGTCGAACAAGAACTTGATGCTTCAGAAAAAAGTGTGACGGGCAGAACAGAGATCGACGGTATTTTTCATGAATTCCTGCAAAATTGCAAAAAAGAGGCTGATACTTTAGGTGACACGTATATTGGGCTTGAACATATTCTTATAGAAGTGGCAAAAACATTGTACTTGCCTGACAAAATTAGAAGCTTTTTCTCTGAATCAAAATTCACAACACAAACCGTTACAAATTATGTAAAATCGGCTAGAAAAGGAAAAACCAGTCAAGCCAGTGATGCAGAATCACAAAACAAAACGCTCGATCTCTATTGTCACAATATTACGGAACTTGCCCGAAACGGAAAATTAGATCCTGTTATTGGTCGACATGAAGAAATTCGCCGCGTGCTCCAAATTTTATCTCGTAGAACAAAAAACAACCCAGTGCTCATTGGTGAACCAGGGGTTGGCAAAACGGCAATTGTCGAGGGCATAGCGCAGCGAATTGTAAATAACGACGTACCTGAAGTATTACAAAATAAAGAAATTTACTCTCTTGATTTAGGCTTACTTATTGCCGGAGCTAAATATCAGGGTGAATTTGAAAGTAGGCTTAAAGGCGTCTTGAAAGAAATAAAAGATGCTGCCGGAAATATTATATTATTTATTGACGAATTACACATGCTTGTTGGCGCGGGAGCATCAGGATCTGGCGGCATGGATGCCTCAAATCTTCTCAAACCTGAACTGGCCCGCGGTACTTTGCACTGCATTGGCGCAACAACACTTGTTGAATATAAAAAATACATCGAAAAAGATGCAGCGCTTGAACGTAGGTTTCAAAAAGTTCTTGTAGAAGAACCAACAATAGAAGATGCTATCTCAATTTTACGCGGACTCAAAGAACGATATGAGCTCCACCATGGCGTACGCATCAAAGATCAGGCTATTGTCAGCGCTGTCCAACTTTCAGCAAAAAATATACCAGATCGTTTTTTACCAGATAAAGCCATCGATCTTATTGATGAAGCGGCAGCTATGGTTAAAATGTCTATAGATTCCCAACCAGAAGAAATAGATAAACTTGACCGCAGGATTCGTCAAATTGAGATTGAAAAAATAGCACTGAGCAAAGAAAAAGATGAAATAGCCCAAGCACGCTTAAAAAAACTTGATCAAGAACTCGCACAACTAAAAGAAGAACATGCACAACTATTAAGCACCTGGAAAGCCGAAAAAATACCACTTGAAAAAATGAATGATCTCAAAGAAAAGCTCGAACAAAAAACCATCGAATTTCAGCAAGCAGAAAAATACGGAGACTATGCCAAAGCTTCTGAAATCAAATATGAAAATATAGCCAAGTTACAAAAAGAGATTGAAAAACAACAACAAAAACTTGATTCTATGCCAACAAAACTCGTTAAACAATCTGTCGATGTAGAAGATATTGCAACCATTGTTTCCAGAAGCACAAAAATCCCCGTCGAAAAACTCAAAGCATCAGAATCTGAAAAATTACTCACCATGGGAAGCGTTCTTAAAAATAACGTTATCGGCCAAGATGAAGCAATAGATAAGATCGTCGAATCTATTCAAATACACAGAGCAGGACTAAGCGATCCAAACAAACCGATTGGCTCTTTTATTTTTCTCGGGCCCACAGGAGTTGGCAAAACAGAAGTCGCACGAACACTTGCCGGTTTTTTATTCGATGACCCTCAACGCATCATACGCATAGATATGTCTGAATATATGGAAGCACACGCAGTATCTCGCCTGATCGGAGCTCCCCCAGGATATATAGGGTACGAAGAAGGTGGCCAGCTCACAGAACAAGTACGGCACAACCCATATAGTATCGTATTATTCGATGAAATAGAAAAAGCTCACCCTGATGTTTTCAATGTATTTTTACAAATTCTTGATGAAGGTCGCCTTACAGACAGTCAGGGCCGTACTGTTTCATTCAAGAACTGTATTATAATCATGACGTCTAATATCGGCTCTGATTTGTTACTTAAAAGCCCAGAAATCACACCTGCTACAAAAGAAAAAATAGAAGTTTTGCTCAACAAAATGTTCAGACCAGAATTTCTCAATCGCCTTGATGCAATTATCTATTTTAAAATGCTCAGTAAAACAGATATAGAAAAAATCACCCAATTACAATTAAACGAGTTTATTAAGCGCCTATCTATAAAAGAAGTCTCGTTAACCATAACAAAAGCAGCATCAACCGAAATCGCCAAACGTGGATATAGCGCTGAGTTTGGAGCACGCCCGCTTAAACGCGTAATTCAATCAGAAATTGCAGCACCAATCGCTCGTTTTCTTATTGAGCATGCTGATACAAAAAATATAACAATCGATATAAAAGCAGATAAATTTATTGTGCAAGCCTAACATGTTATTTTTTGATTAATCCATTTCTATTCATAAAGGGGCACTTTTTATGAAAACAGGCATTTCTCTTTTGATCTTTTGCGTTATTGCATTGTTAGTAACATATTATTTTTCTTGGGAAAAAGCTAAAATAAGCACAAAACAAGACCATCAAAAAAATCCACTCACATTAGACGAAAATTACAAAAAGCAGCTTATTAGTAAATTAGTTACCGCTTTTGCCGATGAATGGATGGCTGGCTATCAGTACTGGATGGCAGCCAAATTAGTTCAGGGAGAAAAAACATCAGTAATAATTGCTGAACTAACAGAACACTACCACGATGAACTACGACATGCTAATATGATCGCAACGCGCCTAATTGAACTTGACGGAGACTTTCGCATATTCCCCCAAGATTGGAAAAAACACGGCCATTGTCATTATGATTCAATCACTAATACTCATGTAATCTCAATACTTAAAGAAAACATTAAAGGCGAACAATGTGCTATGGATTTTTATCAAGATCTTTTAAATATGACCGAAAACGCAAAAGATACAAAAACACATGATATTATTCTTGAAATATTTAACGACGAAGTAGAGCATAAACAAGACTTGGAAAAGCTACAGCGATTACTTTAAATAGTTTTACGCCTAATAATTTTCGGTTTCTATTCTTATTGCCATGCCATACACAATTGCTTGTGCAATTTTTTTATTTGCGCGTTGCAATATACGCGCAAAAGTTGGCTGTGAAATGCCCATTTTTTGAGCAGCCGCTGTCTGATCAAGTTCATCAATAGTATATAATTTTAAAGCTTCAAACTCATCAGACAAAAGTGTTATTTCATCAAGAGAACGGAGAGGAATTCCCTGTGGCTTAAAATAAGAAACGCATGGGATACCCCTCATAATCCTGGTTTTTCTTGGTCTAACCATATTATGATTGTTCTTTTTCTAGTAATTCTATTTCTAGTTCAAGACGCTTCTTATTAGCCTTAAGCAATTCAAGTCTTTCTTGCAATGTAAGATCTTTTCCAGAATCAGCAAATCGACACGGTTCACCCTGTCCGCGACCTAACCCCTGTCCTAACCCACGGCCTCGTTCGCAACCTCGTCCTTGTTTGCAATTACCCATTCCACGTCCCGTCATTGCCCCTTGTCCATGAGGACCAGCTCCATCAAATCTAGGCATAATAAAATCCTTTCTATAAATACACACGTTATGAATACATATTCATAACCTACAGAATAATATCCAGAAATCAAGTTTATTCTTCATACAACATTAATTCGCCCTATTTTTCAAATCATGTACTTTTCAAGACTAAGCGATCTATCATTCGACGTTAAAGAACAAATTTTAGGCAAAAGCAGCTCGCTATTGTAACAGAGCATCACCCCATCGACTATGCAAAATTAGCAATAACTGCACCTGAAGCAAGCTTAGTAAGAAAAATTAATTTAACTCAAAAGATTCTAAATACTTTGGAATTACAACAGAGCAACCAAAACGCTCTTCTATTTTCTTTTTCAATGGCTGAGCAGCTTCTATCTCGCCATGTGTAACAAATACTTTTTTAGGCCCACCTTCAAAATATCCTATCCATTCCAATATTTCATTATAATCAGCATGACCTGAGAACGTTTCTATTGCTTTTATTTCTGCATGAACCGAATATATTTTCCCATGAATTTCTATTTCCTTTGCACCATCTACTAATGCTTGTCCAGTAGTACCATTTGCCTGAAAACCTACAAAAAGTATCGTATTTTTAGAATCAGAAATAAAATGTCTAAAATGATGTAAAACTCGTCCCCCGGTTGCCATACCACTTGCTGCAATAATTATCGAAGAACCCTTAACGCGATCAATCTGCCTTGATTCTTCTCTTGTTCGCGTATAAGTAGCAATATCACATATATCCGTACATAACGTAGACGATAGCTTAACGTCATCTTTAAACGTACAAAGCAAGTTAGTAACATTTATAGCCATGGGGCTATCTAAAAAAATAGGAATATTTGGAATAATCTTTTTTTGTTTTAATTGATAAAGACAATAAAGAATTGTTTGTGTTCGTCCTACAGCAAAGGCTGGTATTATAAGCACCCCTCCCTTTGCTACTGTTTTATTTACAACCTCACCTATAACCTTTATTGGATCGCCTTCTTCATGCAATCTATCACCATAAGTTGATTCAATAACAAGAAAATCTGTTTTTTTTAAATGTGTAGGAGGTTTCATTAAAAGCTGATTGGGACGAGCAAGATCTCCCGAAAAAGTTATTGTTTGCTTTCCATCTGATATAGTAATAAATGATGAACCAAGAATATGGCCTGAGCGAATTAACGTAATTTTTAAGCTTTTACCTATAGTCAAAACTGTATCGTAATCAATTACCTGAAAAAATTTTAAAGAATGCTCAGCATCAATTTTAGTATATAAAGGCAATGCTGGATGGTGACTAGAACAGACGTGTTTATTAGCATTATTTGCATCTTCTTCCTGTAAAACTCCACCATCAACGAGCAAGATAGAACACAACTCAAACGTAGCGCTTGAACAATAGATTTTATTTTTAAAACCATTTTTAACGAGTACAGGTATATACCCGCTATGATCTATATGGGCATGCGTTAATACAACTGCATCAATGCGACTCGGGTCTATTGGAAACTTATCCCAATTATATTTACGGAGCTCACTATTCCCCTGAAATAAACCACAATCAACTAAAACTTTTGTATCTTCATGCTCAACAAGATATCGTGATCCAGCAACTTCTTCTATCGCACCCAAAAAAGTTATTTTCATTTTATACCTACTCTTTACTCCAAATTATGACCTTGAGCATAAAGATCCCAAAGAATGAACCCAGCTGATTTTTACTCATACCCCTTGGTCTAGGAGTTGAATTGGATAAACTTCATCGATATATTTTTGTAGTTCTAGGGGAAGTTTTTTTGTGTCAACAGCGCTTGTATACTCGCTAAAATCGCCGTCACAGAAAGAGTCCCAAAAAAGTACCGTTTTACCTTGAAGCTCTCCCGATTTTAAATCACGAAGACACGCTGCAAATGCTTTACCAGAATATGTTCCATCAAGCTTAATTCCTGTAACTTGAAAAAGCTCTTGAATAGCGCTCGCACCTGCTGGTGTAGTAAGGGCATAGGCATCAAAAATGCAATTTCGTGCGATACGCGCATGATCATCCGCTACATATTCTTCGCCAGCTATATCGTTAATAACGTTAAGTTGGCTTGGGGCAATCGAGATACGTGGGAAACTTGAATCATGCTCATAAAGATATTCGCTTACTTCTTTAATTAAATGAGACAGTTCTGTTTCAATTTCTTCTGGCGTATCGTCAATGCGAACAGGTTTGACAAGAATATCAAGTCCTGCTGCTTTAATTCCAACAATGAGTCCTGCTGCCATGCCCGCGCTGCTCACGGTTACATAAATAACATCAGGTTTTGGCATTAATCCCTGTTCAATTTGTTTTTTAAGTTCAAAAGCTGCATTAACATACCCAATAGCTCCAATTTTATTTGAGCCTCCAAGAGGAATAAAATAGCCAGCAGGATCACGTTGCACTAATTCTTTACAGGTTTGTGTTCGCTCCTGACGTGTTTGACAGGCAACAATATTCGCCCCATAAAAAAGATCGAGTTTAAGATTACGCTGTACATAGCGCGTGTTACGCTGCGGCCCAAGCACTAACGTACATGCTAGGCCCAGTTCACGTGCATAAGCAGCTGTTGCAGTTGCATGGTTTGACCCTGCGCCACCCAACGTGTAAATACGTTTTGCGCCATGAGCAAGCGCGTCAGCAAGTAAAAACTCATGCTTGCGGCGTTTGTTTCCCGCAAATATTTTTTTGCCCATTTTATCAATGCCACAAATTCCATCATCTTTAACATAAAATTGTGCGCCACCTCGTTGGCTAAGCGACTCGACATAAATAATAGGCGTCGTTTCAAGGTCTCCCAAAGAAACATAGGGGACACTATTTTTTAGTTTTGAATACGCATCAAACAAGGGCGGGTTCGCTTGCATTGATATTGTAAAAGAAAAACTCAATAAGACCATTGCAAAAAATACGGTAAAAAATATTTTTTTACCAAAAACTCCTGTTTTGGCAAGCAGGCCTGTTTTATTTAACATCCCAAAACTCCTTTTTTTGTTCTTGGACAAATTTTTAACAAAACTTCTACTTTGTTAACTTTTTTTATTTTGTCAGTTTTTTCTTAGAAGGGATAGTTTTTTGAAAATCGATTTCTAAAACTATTATTGTGTCATAAGGGTCTTGTAAAACAATATCTTTGAGTACAATGCTATCGCACAAATGCTCATAGGTGAGTGCTACTTGATTTTTCAAATAATATGCTTTCTGTACGTTTTTAATCGGAAGCTGCAACGTATCGTGTGGAGTCCACGATAAAAGATGCACATATATTTTACTTTCCCGTTGAGTGGTCACACCCCAAGCACGTGGGGTCAATGGGCCGCCACTCGTTTCATAAATTGCTTCTCCACTTTTATTAAGCCATGAACCTATTTCGAGTAATTTTTCTTTTGCATCTTGAGGAAATGTTCCATCTGACAGAGGACCAACGTTGAGTAGAAGATTTGCATTGCGGCCAGCGGCGCTAGCCAAGGCATGAATAAGTTCTTTTGTTGTTTTAAGTTCATTGTGAGCATCTATTAAATCTATACCCCATGCATGTTTATTAATAGTAATGCAGCATTCGAGTGGCAATGTGCTTATCGTGGCTTCTTTTTCAAATCCAGCGCTATTTTCTCCTGGCAAATCTTGTTCGAACATTTGAAAGTCTTGGCCTTCAAACGGAGCTTTGTGATGATTAGATCCTATCAAGGCCTGTGGTTGCAAGGCGTGTATCAAATCAAACGTTGCCAAAAGATCCCAACTCGCATATGGTTTGTCCCACCACCCATCAAACCAAATTCCAGCTATTTTCCCATAATTAGTCAGCAATTCTGTTAATTGAGCGTTCATATATTGAATGTAAGTATTCCAGTTTCCATTATTCGATCGCCCGGGTAAATTGCCGGTATCTCCTCGAGGAAAGTAATTATGATTATGCCAATCTAATTGAGAATAATAACAAAACAATTTAACATCTTGTTTATGACATTCATCAGCCAGGAGTTTTAAAACATCTCGGCCATAAAAAGAGCCATCAACAACATTCCACGTACTTTGTTTGGTGCCAAACATTGCAAAGCCATCATGATGCTTAGTTGTAAAAGTCATGTAACGCATTCCAGCCGCTTTTGCGAGTGCAACCCATTCAGAAGCATTAAATTTAACCGGATTAAAAAGAGGGGCTAATTGTTCATAATTTTTTAAAGACATTCTTTGATTTTGCATAACCCACTCGCCATGGGCGAGTTGGCTATAAATTCCCCAATGTATAAAAAGCCCAAATCGTGCACCTTTAAACCATTGCCGTGCTTCTAAATTAGATGGAGTTGGTTGATAATCGCAAAATGCTGAAGAAGTATGCAATAAGAGCAATATACAGGCAATATAGTTTTTCATTACAATAATCCTTCTTAGACGCTCGTTTGATTGACAATAGTAGCCATTATTATTCCCTTACAAAATCAAAACCTTGATGCATGAAAACAAAAGAGTATGCCACATTTAAAAAGAGTTGCTAAGTCGCGATTGAAAGCGGAGCTATTGGTTGGGAAGAGAGGATTCGAACCTCTGTAACTGGATTCAGAGTCCAGGGTCCTACCACTAGACGACTTCCCAATGCGTTTTTAGATGTGATAGTTTTAACAAAAAAATGGCGTTTGGGCAATGCAAATTACCAAAAATGTTTTTTAATAAAAGATCTTCCCGAAAGTGTATCCAACATACCTTATACTTGGTGAGGATATTGTTTCGCACATTCAATGATAAAGGGACTCAGCATTCCCGTCCAAGCCCTGGCAAAGACATGAATCCAACGTACTACCACTAAACGACTTCCCAATATTTAACACAAAGATATACTCGAAATGAAGATCTTTCTTTTTTACCAAAATAGCGTTTATTAGCAAGCATTTGGCCTTAAAAACAAAATTTGGAGAGTAAAATGCACAAAGAACATGAAAATCTGCTTAAAACATACGGAAAAAAAATTCTTGGCATACTATTAATTTTAGTGGGAATTATTGGCCTATTTCTTCCCTTCTTGCAAGGGGTTCTTATGATTAGCGCGGGAATAATATTATTGGGAAATAAGAAACTTTTAACTAAAATGCACAAATTCTGGCACTATATTAAAACACTTTTTACACGCAAAAAATAAAAATCTATTTTTTTATGCCAAAAAATTTGCCGAGAAATTTCACGTGCAAATAAAATGAAATAGATGCTATCCCAACAAGTAATAGAAGAAAAAGAATTATTTTAATAATAAGAATCATGACACACTCTTTTTGTGTTTTGAAGAAAGAAATACATACACACATGTTGTATATTTTCTTTGGACATTTCTGAGCGATAAAGCACAATAGTGCGACACATTATTGCAAACCAATAACTTCTCTTGATCAGATTCGAAATTAACAATATTCCAACCAAGCCGTTCCATTTCACGAACATAATATTCTTGTAACTTTTTAAGCGATAACTTACCACCATAAACAAAATAATTTGCACTTGGCTGATTAATTAAACAATAGTTTAGAGGTACTGGAATATCAAGGCCATTAATAGCCTCAACACCAGAAACAAACGCACGTTGCTGTTTATTTGTAAGGTCTTTTAAGAAGGGAGACGATGAAGAAGATTGCTTGCTGCCGCATGAGGAAAGAAAAAATACAATTACCACACAAGCAGCAAGACTTTTATTTATTACCAAGCGGAGTGGATCCCAGATCAAGTCTGGGATGACAATCTTATTTGGAAGAATCAGACTTAGAAACATGGTTAGCATCGACAATTTCTGCTCTTTGTTCTTTAGTAATAATTTTTTCATCAACGCGACCAGCTTTTCCAAGCCTTTTGCTCAAGTATGAAAGTTTAGCACGTCTAACTCTACCACGCTTTAAAAACTCAATTTTACTTACGTTTGGTGAATAGTAAGGGAATATTCTTTCTACGCCAATGCTATTAGCGCCCATTTTACGCACAGTAAAAGTTGAAGAAATGCCATGCGTTCTGATTGCGATAACTTCTCCAGCAAATTGCTGAATACGTTCTTTTTCGCCTTCTTTAATTACTTGAGAAACGTCAATAGTATCACCAACTCTAAAAGCTGGAAAACCTCTATCTGTTTGGCCATAATTAAGAATAGTTTCTTTCGTGAGCATCCGTGCTTTCATATCTTTATCCCTGAATAATGTCGATAAATAATAGGTTTACAATGTTTTTTAGTATATCGGGATTTAACCCGCTTATCAATAAAGATTTTTACGAGTCTTAAGCTCTTTTTCTTGGTTGCAGCCCCAACCAACGGTCAAATATTATAGAAGCAGCCGCCCTGACGGACAAATGGTTATAATCAGTCATCCCATTAACAGGTGTCAAAATATAATCACATTGAACCAAAACCTCGTCGCATAGACCCCACCCTGTACCAAATAAAAAAAGAACTGGGCGCTCGTGCTTCCAAACAATTGCCTGACTGTAATAATCAATAACGGCTGCCCGCTCTGTTTGCTTAGCCGATGTTGCAATAATAATTGGCTTTTTACCTTCTAACTTATAAATATTCTCAAGAACTTCGTCTAATTTTTTTACCAAAACAACAAGTTCAACCGCATCATGCCGACTCTTGTTATAATCTATTCCCTCAGGAGACCGCCAAAAACTAAGAAAAGCCTTAAGTATCTCTTGCTGGTCGACCAATGGAGAGACAACAAAAAAATTTTTAAAACCATACGCTTTTGCCGACCGAGCTATATCATGTATATCAAGCGAAGCTACTGACGTCTGGCCAACACTCCCATCTTTCATTAAAACTTGCGTATGCATAACAGCTACATAATGGTGCGGGATAATACTTGTAGCTAACTGCACATCTTGCTTGTTTGGCTGGCTAGACCGAAACCAATCAAAACGATTCAAAACAGTTTTTCTACAGGCTTCCTGCTTGCGCCATTGTTCTATTTTTGCATGATTACCGGACAAAACTACTTCTGGAATATTCTTCCCGTGCCACTCAACCGGTAAACCATATTGTGGGTGATCTAAAAACGCCCCACTAAAAGACTCACACTCAACAGACTCTTGCGTACCGACAACATGAGAAATTAAACGGCTCAAGCCCTCAATAAGTACTTGAGCAGGCAAATCACCCCCAAATAATACATAGTCACCTATCGAAAGCTCAAGATCCGCATGTTTTTGCAAAACACGCTCATCAATCCCCTCGTAACGCGAACAAACAAGAACAAGATGCTCTATTTGCTTCTGCCCCGATACTTTATTTTCGCCAGACCCCTGCGATGCATCTTGAGCGAATTCAGAAGCTTGCGGGCAATCCTGCTTAAACACAAGTTTTCGTTCTGGTGCAATTTGTTGTGCAAGATCTTTTAAAATATTTTGATTAAGCGTCACGCCCTGTGGCGAAAAAAATATACGATACCCCGTTCCCCACTTTTCTTCGCAAGCCATTAACGCCCGCTCTAAAACGTCAGGCTTAATAATCATGCCCGGTCCTGGGCCACACGTTGGCTCATCAATGCGTTCTTTTGGTTTTACAAAATCAGACAAACGCACCAAATTAAACTCGATAAGATTTTTTTCTATGGCACGGCCCAAAATACTCGTCGTAAAAAACTGTGTATATAGCTCTGGAAAAACAGTAACGATTGATATCTTCATAATTATACTTTTATCATTCTACCCATGCACCATAGCCTTGGCGTAGAAATAAGCTTGTCGAAAGGTAAAATCAACACACACTAATAATAAAAAAACTGGCTGACATTGTTTAACACGTGTCAACCAGCTCTTATTGATCTCAAATAAAGCGTAAATTTTTATTCTAATATTTCAAGAACAGCTCTTTTATGTTCTTTAGACGCTGCAGCATGTACAAGCGTTCTAATGGAACGAGCAGTTCGCCCTTCTTTACCAATTACTTTACCTAAATCTTCAGGGGAAACACGCAACTCTATGATAGTTGCTTGTTCGCCACAAATTTCATTTACAACGACACTCTCAGGTTTATCAACAAGCTTTTTTACAATGTGCTCAACAAGTTCCTTAAGCATATCCCGGCTCCCGAATGTTAAAAACACGTTCGCTAAAATCTTTATCCAATTTACCAAATGAACTAACTGTGTCAGTCGTAAATAAATTACGCAGCTACTTTAGATTGAGAGATCTTATACATCTTTTGCAATCTAACAACAGCAGCAGAAGGAATCGCACCTTTTGATATCCACGCTTCAAGCTTTTCAACATCGAACTGAATTAATGCATGAGTAAGCGGATCATAAGTACCTAAATCTGCTAAAAAAGCTCCATCGCGTTTTTTTCTCGAATCCACGGCAACAATACGCCAGAATGGACGATTCTTTTTTCCTAAACGACTTAACCGAATTGAAACTGCCATTCTATAAAATCCTTTCAAGAATACTGCAACATCTACAATAATTACCTACAACACGAATGCGACAAATATCAAATTTCTACTTAAGCTTCCCTCGCAGAAGACTGCCAAACATGCCATTCTTCTTCATCATTTTAACAAATTGTTTACTTTGTTCAAATCTTTGTAACAATTGGTTCACATCTTCCACCGTAACACCAGCTCCGCGAGCGATCCGTTTCTTACGGGAACCATCGAGAACATGTACTAATAGCTGTTCTTTAGGAGTCATTGATGAAATTATTGCACGAAATTTCTTAATTTCTACTTGTCCTTTTTCCATAGCATCTTCTGATATTTGACCGCTGCCAGGCAAATATCGTGATATCTTTTGGAGCGATCCTATCTTATTTACCATATCAATTTGATCGGCAAAATCTTTAAGCGAAAAATGACCTTCAAGCATACGCTTGCTCATTGTTTCTTGCTGCTGATTATCAATTCCCTCGCTTGCTTTTTCAATCAAAGTCATGATATCGCCCATACCAAGAATACGCGAGACCATTCGTTCAGGTATAAAAAGCTCAAGATCTTCAACTTTTTCACCAGAACCAACAAATGTTATTGGTTTCCCTATCGCATATTTAAATGCAAATGCAGCACCACCACGAGCATCGCTATCCATCTTGGTTAAAACAACAGAATTAAAACCAATAGCTTGATTAAATGATTTTGCAACAGATAACGATTCTTGACCAGTCATTGCATCAAGTACCAAAAATTTATATTGTGGATCAACAACTCGTTCAACAGATTTTAATTCCTGCATCATAGTATCATCTATGTGTAAACGACCCGCCGTATCGAGAAACAAAAATTCGTAGCCATTTTTCTTAAAATAATCTTTTATTTCTTTTGCAGCTTTTACTGGATCTTGGGAACTGGCTCTATAAAAATGCACATCAATATTTTTAGCAAGAATCTCTAATTGTTCAACAGCCGCAGGACGATAAAAATCGACTGAAGCAAACAAAACTCTGCGTTGCTTACCCCTGCTCTTCGCTTGTTGAATTAACCAATATGCAATTTTAGCAACACTAGTTGTTTTTCCGGACCCCTGCAACCCCATTACCATAATTATTGATGGAATTTGAAACGCTACCGGAGGCAACGCATTCTTGCCACCAAGAAAGTCTAAAACTTTATCGTGAACGATTTTAATACATTGCTGACCTGGATTAAGCGCTGATTGAACTTTATCACCAACAATTTCATTTTTTATTTGAGCTAAAAAATCTTCGACCACAGAAAGTGGCACGTCGGCCTCAAGAAGCGCTTCGCGCACTTGACCAATAGCTTGATTTATATTTTCTTCGGTAAGCCGGCCACGGTCTTTTAACCAACCCAAAACCCCAGAAAACTTTTGCGATAAAAAATCAAACATACTTCACTTCTTTATTTACTTATAACCAAAAATAATAAAAATATTTATCGGATCGAAACTGACTGGTGCCAGGAGGCGGAGTTGAACCGCCGACACAAAGATTTTCAGTCTTCTGCTCTACCACCTGAGCTACCCTGGCACGGTTTTTCTTGAATGTGGCTCGTTATTTCAAAACGACCTATCAGAAGGTCTTTTCAAACGGTAGACTATATGTTCTAGCTGTTAATGTCAACTCTTTTTCAATAAAACTATATTTTGTTTATCAATAATTTTTTTTGCATCTTGGACAACTGAGCCCGTAATCCCCTCATTCTGAAGTATATCTAGGGCAACATGCTGGTCTGATAGCCCAGTAACTAACTTAAACGGGTACTCTATGCTAACGCCCCCAAGAACTCTGGCCTGACGCTTATTTACCGTAACTTTATAATTACTAAAATTATCTGTTTCCTGTTCAAGTTCTGTCAGCACCCCAAAATGCGTCGCTATCAAACATATACTATTATCAAGCGTACCAAGTAACTTAGCAACACCATATGCTGCAGCCGTACCCTCAACAGGTGACGTGCCCTTAAATATTTCGTCATATACCGTAAACGCAAACTCTCCCGGCCCAAATCCCTGTATTCTATCTAGTAACTCTTGAGCTCGCAGCACTTCTGATTTAAATAACGAACTACCAGCATTAATATCGTCAGCTATATTCAAATACGTCGAAATTAATTTAAACGGCGTAAATGCCAACGATTTAGCTGGAGCTATCCCAATCGTTTGAGCCAATAATAAACTCAGGGTCACCGCTTTTAAAATACAGGATTTGCCACCAGCATTGGGGCCCGTAATTATCAGGTTTTGTCTCTGCCCGTCAGTGCCCAACGTAACGCTATTAGAAACAACTTTTTCGCTATCTATTAATAGATGCCAAAATTCTTGCATTTTAATAAACGGCTTTTGAGTCTCGACATACTCAGGAAAACAAAAACACACCTGTTTATGCTCAAATTCTTTGTATAATTTTGCACACGACGCATACATATCAAGTTTGCCTATAGCTATCATCATGGCATGCAATTTTTCATGCTCTTTTATAAAAAGATCAAAAAAACGTATTACAACGCCACGGTTAAAAAGAATCTCAATATTTTCCAAATTCTTCCCGCTGCCCTGAAGCGTACTTGTTTCTATAAGATTCATAAGCTCGCCCAGCTGCTCATCTGTTTTTATATCTTGTTCAAAAAACTTTATGAGCCCCGCAAAATCCTCAAACTTATACAAAATATCGCTCGTTTTTATGCACCCATATAATTTTTTACTTATAGACAAATAACGCGCAATATTAAGCATAAAAATATATGCTGCCTGCTCGATTAAAACGTTATTACGCATTTGCTTTATATTTTCCCATGTGCCGACAGCACACAAAACACCCCCAGTTAGGGCAACTGACGAACGCACCCAACGATTATTTGTAAAATCCCACAAGTACGGAAACTCAAGACCTGCCGAACCGCACGCTCTGCCTGCACGATCTTCTAGACCTGGCAAATTAACATTGCTAAAAGCAAGCCGAGCACCATAATAAATTAGTACGGCTGCTGAAATGGCACCAGTCGTTACACCAATAGTGCTAACAATATAGTCACGAATATTTTTTAATAATAACGCATGCTTACTTGAATTAAGTTCTTTTAAACCATAAACATTCTGTAACCATTTTCCAACAACGTGATAACCTTCTAGGTTATACTGAAAACTTCTTCCAATCCCCTGGTTATCCCAAAAAGAAAGCATAACTTTTTCTGATTCTTGCAAGCGAACCAACAACGCATCAAGATGCTCTGCCAATTCTGTATTTTGAACACATGTTTTTATAATATTTTGACGCTTTTTAAGAATATCGACACCGATTATGGGATATGCAAGTTGCTCAAAAAATACAACACGACCAATTTCTGTACACATTCGGTCAAGCGCTTTGGCTACGTAATTTGCATTTTTTTCTTGTGAAGAAAAAAGATCAAGATTTTGCCACGTAACATTATCTTTTTTATCACTCCTGCACGATGCAAGCCCATTTTCTTGTTTTTGTACTTGTCCTTGATTCTCGTGAGCATCGCTTATGTGAGCACCTACTTTTAAAAATTTAAAAGCATTCTCACGAAGCTCAACCGGCTTAGGGTTCAAAATTAACTGCAAACACAATTCAATATATTCTTGGAGCGTTTGGCAATCATAATGATCATCATCTCTATCAAATGTCCGTAAATTTAAATCTTTAATTAACTCAAGCACAGCCTGACGTGCATTAAGTTTTTGCTCAAAATCGTTTTTATTTTCGCCACACACAATCACATTAAAAAAAGAAATATTTATAATTATCGCAAAAAATAATACAGATATTTTTATATAAAACTTATTCAAAAAAAACAAATTCACGCTAAAAACTCCCGCCCACAAATAAAAAACAGCAAATCAATAAAGAATATCTCCCAATTCTAGAGAGCAACTATTGAAAGTCAACCAGACTTTTTACTTCAAACTTAAAAAACAAAAAACCAACACATACTCCCTTATAGTCGGGCCTGCAAATCCAGTCGCCTAAAAAACGCCACAAAAATAAACGTCTAGCATAAAAAAAATACGATTACTCTTTTTCTGAAGACAGAACGATAACCTACGAAAAGATTGCGCGATGATCCTAAAAATTAAAAATTTAATATTATATAAGCATATTCGCAAAATGCCCGATCGTATATCCAATACCAATGGCCGCGCCCGCCAACAAAAAGATCGTAAATCCAGCCATTAATGGATTTTGCTTAGTGTACCTACTGGTAATAACCCCCAAAAGAAACAAGCCCAAAAGGGTTATACCTATCGAAATATAAACACCAAAAGAAACCGAACAAAAAAAATAGGGAAGCATTGGAACAAAGCCGCCACAAAGCCATGACATAAACATAACCATCGAATTCTTAAATGGATGCGATGTTTTTTCGGGAATAATCGAAAGCTCTCGATAGGACATTTCATTCAACATCAACTCCTCATTTTCAGCCGCACACTCAGCCATTTTCTTTGCCATAGTTTTCGGCCAACCATCTTTGATAAAAAGCGTTTCTATTTCTTTTCTTTCTTCTATGGGCCGTTGACTGAGCTCAATTTTTTCTTCATAAATCATGCGCTTTTGCATTTTTCGTTCGGTCCCAAGAGAAATAAAAGTTCCAATCGCCATAGAAATGGCACCCATGCTAATTATTGCTAGCCCAGAAAGCAATACGACAAAATGATCATTTGCACCGACAGCGATTCCAGTCAAAGCACCGATAACCGAAACCATGCCATCTTGCACACCAAAAACAATCTCGCGACCATATAAATAAGCGTGACTCTGATGATGAATAAAATCTCTATTGCGATGATGCTCTTGCATATTTCTCACCTTAACTTAATATTTTAAATATTTATAAATAATACAGCGCGTGCCATAACTGCCTCAAGCCCTTTTATAGCAATAGGCAAACAGCACAAAGAATAATCCCCGGGGACAACATGCCCTAAACGTAACCCCTCGATAATAACAACGTTATGCTCAAGCAAAATTTTGTGCGTCTCATGTTCTGGCTGATTACGCTCTATGCCAAGATAATCATGCCCAATTAAAGACACTTTTTTATCAGCTAAAAATTGCGCGCCAGATTTATCCAGATATACAAAATCTTTTTCAAACGGTGAGATATCACCTAATAAGCTATTTTTTGTTTTAAACAAGATTTTTTGGCCAGCCTGAATATCCTGCACGCTTAAATCTTGCGCCGTAATTTTTTCGGTTATGTGCGTGAAATCTAAAACACGACAGGCACCAATAAGCGCATCTAACGCTATTTGATCAACAGCCTTGCCATCTCGCACAAAATGCGCCGGCGCATCAATATGGGTGCCGGTGTGAGAATAAATACAAATACTTGATTCATGCGTCCCATCCCGATCAAATATCCTGCTATGCTCAAAGTGCACGTTTTTGCGATCTTTATACGTCGTAATATCTTGCGTAATCGGCCAACTTATATCGATTATTTTTTTCATATTTTTTACTCTTTTTTTGCTTCTGGGTTGACTTCAAGCTTAACTTCATGGCCCCCAAATTCATGACGTAACATGGCAACAACTTTTGTTGCATAATTGCCACCTGTTTCACGAGATAGCTCACGAATCGCAAGAGAGTGCTCGAGTAAATCCATAGGAATATATTGCGCTTGCGCTTCTTCAATCGCCCAACGCCCGGTCTTATTTTCACCTATTTGGCCTGAAACTTTTTCAAGCTCTTGATCTCGCGAAAAAACAGTATGTGATAAATCTACGATATACGAACGAATAATAGACCCATGCTGCCAGACACGTGTAATTTCAGACAAATCAAGATTCTTGTAATGGCCCTCTTTTAATAAGTGAAAGCCCTCGGCATATGCCTGTAATAACGAATACTCGATCCCGTTATGCACCATTTTTACATAATGCCCTGAACCAGACTGCCCCATGTACCCATAGCCACCAGGCGCAGCAATTGCATTAAAAATAGCGACTGCACGCTCGAATGCTTTTTTGTCGCCGCCGATCATGAGCGAATAGCCCATTTCTCTACCGGCCAAGCCACCTGAAGTACCACAATCTAAATAAGAAATATTTTTTTCTGTTAATTTTTTATTACGCTTAATACTGTCTTTAAAAAAACTATTGCCACCATCAATAATAATTACCCCAAGATTTATTACGTCAGGTTTTATGTATTGTGTAAGTTTTTCAAGCACATCGTCAATAATTGGTCCTGCAGGAAGCATCAGCCAAAATGTTTGTACCATACCAGCTATGTCTTGTAAATTTTTTGCAATAGTTACGCCAAGCGCACTTGCTTGCTGACAACTAGCTTCGCTAGGATCAAAACCAGCAACCGTAAAGCCTGATTTTATAAGACGCTCTGCAATACCCAGGCCCATTTTACCCAACCCAATAACACCAATATTTATATTTTTATTCATGTTCTGATTCATGTCAGCGGCCCCCTTACTTATAAATTTCTTGGGCTTGAACTGGCCCTTGTGATTCTTTTTTATAGATACAAAGAGGCCCCTTTAAAGCTTCAATTTGTTTAACAATTCTCCAGGAACTTTCAACTTCATCTGAACGAACAAATGCCGACTGATCCCCTTTAATAACATCAGAAAGAAGCGTCTCATAAGATTCAGGAGTATTTGGCCCAAACAAACATCCGTGGCAAAAATCCATCTCTACAGGCGTTACTTCATAACTACTGCCAGGTACTTTTGCATTTACACCAAAACTCATACCTTCGACAGGAAAGATCTTAACAATAAAATAATTAGGAACCGATGGACAAGTATTTAAAAGACATTTAACTCTTTTAAAATTAAGACGAATACTCGATTCTTTCTTACTCAAATATTTTCCGGTCGTTAAATAAAACGGCACGCCTCGCCAACGCTTATTATTAACGCTCGCTTTAATGGCAACATATGTCTCTGTCTGAGAATCAGATGCTACAGATTTTTCTTTTGTATAATCATCACACTGCCCAACAACCACTTTTTCAATAATAACTTTCTTGAACACGGCTGCTTTTGCATCACGAATTGCCCGAGCACTTAAAGATTCTGGAGCTTCCATAGTCGTTAAGCCCATTAACTGTAACATATGGCTCTGAACCATATCTTTAATGGCGCCATAATTATCGTAATATAGCCCGCGATTTTGAATGCCCAAATTTTCACTCAAATTAATATGCACAGAATCTATATGTTTATTATTCCAGAGCGGCTCTAAAATTTTATTGGTAAAACGAGTAAGTGGGATAGTACCAACAAGCTCTTTACCTAAATAATTATCTATTCTAAAAATCTGACTCTCGTCAAAAACGCTCGCCAAATACTTGTTTATCTTTTTTGAAGAACTTAAATCATCACCAAACGGCTTTTCATACACTAAGCGTGTCCAAACAGAACTATTTTGCAACTGATCTTTGGTACTTTTTTTGACAATACATGATTGCACTAAATTTTGGGTAATCGTAATAAAGTGCTTAGGTAACGTTGCAAAGTAAAACACACGATTACCCACAAGATTATTTTCTTTTTCTACATTATTTAGAAGAGAACAAAAACCAACATAAGCACGAGCATTATAAAAATCCATGCTATAAAAATAAAAAGCTTTTTCCAACTTTTGCCAGATTTCAGGGTTTGCCGCAGGTACAAAAAATTTGGCTTGCGCAAGAATATCTTGAACGGTCACCGTATCAAACGAAGCCCCTACAATGGCAAATTTACATAATTTTTGTTCTGCTATAAGTTTATAAATAGCCGGAATAAGCTTACGCTTGGTCAAATCCCCAGTTGCTCCAAGAATAACAAACGTACACTCATCAAAGCAACGTTGAGCAGTAGCTCCCATTATCTTGCCCTT
>JBDRBF010000039.1:0-4877 GCA_043822925.1 bacterium | reverse complement strand
AGTTGCTAATTTTTCATCAAGAAGCTTAAACAGCGCTTCGTCTTCAATAAGTGCTTTTATAATTTGTTGGCGTTTTTGCAGATCAGTAATATTAGTTGTTGGTTTATACAGTATTTTTTGGAGTTCTATTTTCCCTGCAGTTGTCTGGGTGTTATCAAGTAACGCAAATAGGTGGTGCTCAAGTGCCCCCTTATCGCCACAGAACAGTTCAAGATCATTGGCAACGTTTTGGTGTAATACGGGTGGTTTTGTATCAAGAAGTGCATTTTCTGTTGTAAGTATTTGATAGGTGATGCGTAATTTTTCTACATCGCCAAGTTTTTGAATTTTTATATCTTTGGTTGTTTGGGCTTGTGGATTTATTTTGCGTGCTTCTTCAAGTGCTTTGTCGTTTTCTTTTTGAATTTGTTCGGCGATTTGTTTTTCTTGTAATTCTTGATTAGCCAGAGATGGTAAATGTAATTTTGCGAGCTCGTTATATACGTTTGGTTGCTCTTTTTGTGCTATTTGTTCTGTTGTTGCGCCGACTAGGTTCGTTGTAAGAAAGAAGAGTATTAAGCTTGCGATACCTGTGTTTTTTTTTTCTTAAGATCGATGTGATGGCTATAGTAGTCATGAGATTTTGCCTTTTTATCGTTATACCTGTGTTTATTGCTTTAGAAACGCGAAATCTAAGTTAACGATGGGGTGTTTTATTGTCAAGTTAAGAGTCCCAGGTTGGTTGCCCGGGACTCTTTTAAAGAACAAAATAATGAGAATTATAAAACGTTTGAAATGCTAAACAGCTGCTTTTGTTTTACGTTGTCTTTGGTATTCGGTAGCGAGCTTATCTTTCTTAATTTCTTGAATTTTATCGTTTACAACATATTCGACGATTTCTTTTGTCAGAATATTTTTACCTGAACGATAGGCGCGTAGACGCATTTCAGATATTGCTTGATCAATATCTCGTCCAGAGAAATTCTCAATTTTTTGAGCAATTTCGTCTATGTATTTATCATCAATAGATTTGTCCATGGTTAAAGAAGCTTCAACCGGGTCATTATCTTTGTTGAGATAGGTACGTGTATCGTTGGAGATATATTTCTTAAGCTTTTGTTTTATGATTTTGCTACGTTGTGCAAACTCAGGAAGCAGGAATGGTATTTTTTTGTGAATACGGCTTCTTACTGCAGCATCAAGTTCGTCTTCGTAGTTTGTTGCAAGAATAATCATGATTTTGTCAGAGCTTGTTCCGGTTTGTGAAAGAAATGCGTTAACTAAATCGACACCTTCTTTGCTTAATGTTGAACGGTCTCTAAAGCAGGCATCAGCTTCGTCGATAAAGAGTATTAAGCCGCGTTCGCTGTTATTGGCCCAATCGAATAGTTTATGTAATTCAGTAATATCTTCACCGTTTTTAAACTGTGCAAAATCAGCACCGGATAATATGGCGTAATCCATGCCGGAAAGATATGCAAGTGTTTTAGCCATTTCTGTTTTACCGGTTCCTGGAGGGCCGTAAAAGAGTGCGTTTTGAAATGGAAGGCCATATGAATTTGTTTCAAATAAATCTTCTGATAAAAGGCTTGTTTTTGTTTCGATATCTGGAGAAACGACGATATCTTCTATTTGGCGGGTTTGAGTTGTTGGATAAATTTGGCTTTTGACCCAGCCAAAAAAGCCGATGCGTGAAGAATCACGAACAAGTTTTGGCTTGCCCATGCGTGCTTCTATATATTGGTACGCAAGTTTGGTCCCATAGTATCCAGCAATAACGCCGACAGAAGCGAGCGCAAGGAATCCCATTGTTTGTGGAGCAGTGAGCCCATTTATGTATACTTTAGCTCTTTCTAGAGCTCCTTTATTATCTAGAGCTTTGTCTTGTGCTGCTCGTTCAAGAGTTCTTTTTTTTGCCAAATTTTCTTCTACGTTTTTAAGAAAAATATTGCTACCTTTTTCAGCAAGTTGTAACCCGATTTTTTGTACTGTGTCCGCATTGCCTTTTTCTTTTTGTTCGTCGCGACGTAATTCGGCTAATTCTTCGGTATACTCTTTGATGAGACTTTGGTTGTCTGTTTTACTCATTTTGTCCATGAGTGTTTCTTTTGCATTACGTCTATTTTCTACTGCCTCTTGTCTTATGCGGGCGGCTTTGGTTGCGATATCGTTAGTAAATTTTGCTATGCCTTTTAATAGTTTTGCGCCAACCTCTGATTCATCTGCTTCTTTTTCGTTGGGCTGCATAGCCGTTATGTGGTCGTTCTGGGTAAAGCCGAGGAGCAGTAAGAAGGCAATTTTTAAGAGTATAGACTTTGTCTTGGGCATATTTGTGTCCTTTATGTGTTTTTATGTTGTAGAAGCAGGTAACGGTTGAGTCTCTTGTTTTTTTATTAACGTTTTGTAAATCCAGTGGCCAGCAATAATCCAAAAAGGCATTAGTATTACGGCTTCTATCCAGATTCCGGTCCATCTGAAGCAGCTGTTTTTGAACCTCCACCAAGAAATAAAAGAATTGTTTGGGTCTGAGGCAAAATGGTTTTTTAATTTTTGTTCGTTTTCTATAATTTTTTTGTCATTAACATTTTCGACCATTTTTGCCCGTTGCTCATAACTTGGTATATCTCTTAAAATCAGCGTTAATTCTTTGGCCGTGTTAATAATGTACTCGGTGGTAAGTTTTTGATAATAATTGTGTGATTGTTCTGTAAACCTTGTAGTTATTAATGTTTTTTTGAATACATCAAAGATATAGGAATCTGTACATTTACTATAAATATTTAATGTTTTAGTTAAAAAGGTATCATTTGCGGGGTCGTCGGTAATTAGAGCCTGTGATAATTTTAGTAATGTTTGACGAAATGAAGAATAGGTTTCTAGTGGGGAGCCACCATATCCAAAAACGAGAAACATAAGTGTGCTTACTATTGATGAAATCGGAAGGATTTGAAAACGTTTAGAATACTTTTCCCATTCTTCTTCACTTGAGAAGAGTTGAGGCTTTTTATTGGTTGTATCAGGCGTAATTGCCCAATCTTTGATAAAACGTACGCTTTCACTGGTGACCATATATTTGAGCATGCGTGTGAATTTTCTGAGTGTGAGATCTCGCGTATATATAAAATTAGGGAAACATTCTTTTGTGAGAAATGTTTTTAATTCTAGGGTTGCTTTTTTTGTATCTTTGGGATTATTGTTTAATGCAATAAGCAGAGGCATTATCGTTGCTTTTTTTTCGATTAAATTTTTCGCGATAAGCTCGCTATAATCTTTTTTGAGTTGCGTGTAAAACATTCTATCAACAAAACAGTCGGCCATAATAAAGAGTAAGTTCATGCAATCTTTGCCGTACAGGCCAAGTGAAAGGCCGAGTGGTTTTGATTTTTCTTTGAAATCTTCGTGCTTTTTCGAAGGTTCTTGTTCTTTTGAGGATTCTGTTTTTTTAGGATCTTCTGGCTTTGCAGTCGTTTTTTTTTCTGGGTGTTCTTTATAATATTCTTCTTCTAATATGCCCTGTTTTTTTTCTTTATCGTATATATAGCGTTTGTTTGTGCTGTAGTAAGTTTTGTCGTCATGGGTCCACTTATCGCGTACGTATAGATCTTTTTCTTTATCATAGTTGTACCAGTGGTTTATATATTTTTTTTCGTCTATATCGAATTCAGTTTTTGTGCGATAGGGTTTATGGCCATTTGTGTCGCGATATTTGAAGTCTCGCGTAGGCTCATTGGGGAATCTTATTATTTGAGGCGATTCAATCAATAGTTTTTTATTGAATTTTTCTAATGGGCCGTCGAGTAACTCTGGGTTATCCCGCAAAAGTTGTAGTTCTTTTGCTATATCGGTGAGCTCTTGTTTGAATTGAGGGCTATTGATTTCGTTTTGAACTGTTTTTATGTCAGCTTGAATCTCGGCGAGTTCTTGTTGGCTGATTGCGGGTTCAGAAGAACTTTGATCAGCTGGAGCCATGCATAAGCTTTGTGGCGCCATAAAAATCATGCATGCCAAGCAGGCAAGAAGTACCAGCGTTGTTTTTTTGTGCATAATTTTTTTGGACAGATATTTGGATATGTATAAAAAAGTATTTTTCACGTTTTATCTCAGTGGGTTCACGTTTTTATTGATTATGGCGCTTTGTGAGGGCTTTATTTTATATAAAGAGCGTCGTTTGTCAATTAAATAAAGAGTCCCGAGTTTGTGGCTCGGGACTCTTAGAATATTACAGTGATAAACTATGACAAAAAATGTGAAAAGCTACGTAATTATGGGGTAGTTTTTGTGGTCATACTGGCAGGCAAACCAGTTGCAGTCTTGCCATATTTGTATCAAAAAATATTTTGCCGGCCTGCGGTGTCGGAAATACCCATAGCGCATAGAGAGTTGTTTAAAAGCGTTTTTTTTGCTCGCTTTTTCTTCTTCAAGTTTCCAGAGCGCAGCAGCTTCTCCCGTTCTATCTGAACCGCTTTTGCAGTGCATAAGTATTGGGCGTGGCGCTTCTTTGTACACGCGTAAAAGCTTGTAAATATTTTCTTTTTTTGAAAGAGCTTGGGCGCGCATCGGAATATTGTAAAATTTTATGCCACATTCTTTAGTAACTTGATTTTCTTTTTGCCACCAGCGCATGTGTTTATTTTCGCCACGTAAATTAATAACAGATTTTATATTATATTTTTTGATGTAGCGTTTTAGCTTTTTTGCGGGGAGCTGCTTTGAACGATAGAGACTATCTTTTTGTACGCAGTGAAAATTATCAAAGAGGCGGCTTAAGTAGCTCATGGGCATTCCCATATCGGGAATATTTTTTGTTATTGCTGTTGTTATAGTTGTTGTAAGTGTTGATGTAGATGTCGTAGTTGGTGTAATTGTAGGCGCAATTATCGTAGGCGCATTTGTTGTCG
>JBDRBF010000038.1:0-39838 GCA_043822925.1 bacterium | reverse complement strand
GTAATTCCGCCATCGCTTTCCATTTGTTTGGTCAGCTTATCAGAATAAGTTAGCAGGGCTTCTTTTGTGTCTACGTTTAATTTAGTAGGAATATCACAGAGTGCTTGAATAATCAAGTTACCGCGTCTTGTACTCCTGAGTTCAGGAAAGCCTTTTCCCGCCAGAACAAGTTCTTGGCCAACTGGGCAGCCTTTTGGAATTTTGACTAAAAGTTTTGCGCCATCGATATTTTCGATTTCGATTTGACATCCCAAGACTAATTGTGGGTACGTGAGTGTAACGGGCAAAACCAGATCGTTATTACGTCGAGAAAAAGTTTTGTCAGGAGTTATCACAACAGCAAGAAATAGGTCACCAGAGGGGCCGCCAAAAGTTCCAGCATCACCTTTACTTGAGACGCGTAATTCTGCCGAATCAAAAATGCCGGCTGGTATAGAAACGGTGAGTCTCTCGTGCTTTTGTATGCGTGATTGACCGCGACACGTAGGACAAGCAGATTCTATAATATACCCTTGGCCATGGCATTTACTGCAGGCTTGGGAGTACATAAAGAAGCCTTGTTGATAGTGTACAGATCCAGATCCATGACAGGTTACACATTCGATAGCTTTTGTTCCAGGTCTGCAGCCAGAGCCTTTACAAGATTCACAGGTATCATAGCGATAGGTTTTGAGTTCTTTTTTGCAACCAAGAAACGCTTCTTGCAGCGTAATTTCTATTCTTTGAGTTAGATCGTGCCCACGTTGAGGCGCTGGCCCGCCAGTTTTGCGGCGTTTTTTTTGTCCTGATTTCATGCCAAACATATCTGCAAATACGTCGCCAAAGCTTTCAAAAATATCACTCATGTCTGAATATTGGTGATAATCTGAGCCACTATTCATAGCTGAATGACCAAATTGATCATATTTTTTGCGCTTGGCATCATCTGATAAAACTTCGTATGCTTGGGCAGCTTCTTTAAATTTATCTTCTGCTGCTTTGTTATCTGGGTTCTTATCAGGATGGTATTGCAAAGCGAGTTTTCGATATGCTTTTTTTATTTCGTCTGGAGTTGCTGTTTTGGCAACCCCAAGAATTTCGTAGTAATCTCTTTTATTCATAAAATCCTGTCTTTTGCATGTGTTTTTTTATAGCTTTTAATTATATAATCTTAGCGTGAGAGACTAAGTTTGAGATTTGTGATTATAGCTATAATTAGGCTAAAAAACAAGCCAGAAAACGTTTTTTGCTTGTTTTAATATTAAAAACGTCTTTATTTTGCTTAAAGATGACTTGTCTGGCTGAAAAGATTATTTATAGGTAAGAAAATGGGGGCCCAAATTTGCCTAGCGTGATACAGGTTTGTTACTATTTATTCTATCTTTATTAGGTCTGTGATTGACTGCCAACTAACTACGTTTTGTCGGCCGGAGATATGCTCTTTATTCGCGCCATAAATTATGTAGCTTTCGGGGGTAATATCTTGGGGGAGAGCTTTTTTCCAATGTGATAATCCACTGAAAAAGCTTGTGTTAATGGTTCTGCTTGCCTTAATCTCAAGTGCGATAGCGCGATTGCGTAAATCAATGACACAGTCAACTTCGTGATCTTCTTGATCTTGCCAAAAATATACTGACGGCTTATGGCCGTGATTGTAAAATTGTTTGATTATCTCAGAAATAACGAATGATTCAAAAATGTTTCCACGTTTTGCATCAGTTGCTAAATCGATTTGATTTAATCCAAGTAAGTGACAGACGAGTCCTGGATCATAAAAATAAAGCTTGGCTGTTTTTATTAATCGCTTGCTTAACGTTTTTTCGTATGGCTGTAATAAAAATACAACATAACTCGCTTCTAAAATAGAGAGCCATCGCCGAACCGTTTGATCACTTATTCGACATTCGCGTGCAAATTCGCTTAAATTTACTCGTTGACCAACTCGTTCAGCGCACATTGTTAAAAAAGTTTGAAACGTGTTTAAATCACCGACGTGCGCGAGCTGGCGTACATCACGTTCTACGTATGTGCTGATATATTGGCTATACAGCCGTGATGGTGGGGTTTCTTTTGTGTAAATAGCTGGGTAGAGCCCTTGAAACAAAAGAGGTTCCATTTCTTCTGGGAGTAGATTTTGCTTTGAAAGTTCTTCGCAGCAGAGAGGCAAAAGTGTGTGCAGTGATATTCTGCCGGCCAGCGATTGGGTTATTGATTGGTTCATTAAAAAGTTTTGAGAACCGGTTAAAATAAAAAAACCCTGTTTTTTTTCGGCATCAACAATTGTTTGTATGTATGATAATAAATCTGGTGCGTACTGAAATTCATCAATAATTAATCCAAATTCATTGCGATGAAGTTTCAAAAAAGTTCTTGGATCTTCGATGGCAGCTGTTCGTTTGTCAGCTTCTTCAAGGGACACGTAATTATGTTTATCAAATATTTTTTGGGCTAGCGTGGTCTTACCTGACTGGCGAGGGCCAAGAATTCCGACCACTGGGAAGTAGCGTGCTCCTTCGAGGATATCTTTCTCCAAAATTCGATTAATATACATAGAATTATTTCTCCCCTAAAAAACGACAATAATGATATTTTACAAAATTATAAGCTTTAATCGATCTGTATCGTTTACTGTAGCATGTAATTATTCGTTTTTACAGAGTAAAAGTCGAATTCCCGGGTTATAAATGTCGAATCCCCGGCCATTAAAAGTCGAATTGCCGGGTTATAAAAGTCGAATTCCCGGGAGCGGGGGCTCGAATTTCTTTAAGCAAGTGTTCCTGGATAAAGTGCATTTACGTCAGTTTTAAATGTATTAAATTCATGCTCAGTTATTTTTGCATATCGTATATTTTCTTCGTGATCAAGAGCTTTTTCAACTATCTCGGCATAGTCTTGTACTGTTTGTACGGGCGCTGCTATCCACTTAAATAATTGTACGGCTGATGCCAGATTTTTTTGCACATATTCGCCGTAGCGCCATGAATCTGTAAAAAACACTTCAGTTGTTTTATTGTATTTGTTTATCACGACGGCTATCCAATGCCGACCTGTTTTTCCGTATGGATGTGGCGCGTTTATATTGGGATTTCTTTGCCAGTTGGTGCTATATTTATGTGTGTATGAGATTTGAAATGGTAAGATAATTGTGTCCTGTTTTTCAAATTCTTTGGCCAATTTTAATAATTTTATGGCGTCAGATAACGTTGTGTTTAGGTAATTTTTTTCATCTATATATTCGATTATTGTTAGGTTTTTTGCGATACCGACGCTGCCTGCCGGCGCAAGCGCTTCTTGAGTTATGATTTTTTGTTTAAGATTTTCCAGATCATGGTCTTGTGTTGGTGGGTCGTCTAAGTATGTTTGTGGCGTAAATCCGGGGGCCGGGATGTTTTTAGATTTGCGATATTCTTCCCACACATAATACCATGATTTATTTCCTGTATCGCCATCCCATTTATATTGCCAGTCTTGGAGGTTTTTAGGCGCTGGCCTATTTGCTAATAATGGCGTTGGTGCTTCAAAATAGTGTGTAAATGTTTGGGCTGAATCGAGTTCTGCTTTTAGCTGTTCTGTGTTGCCGGCTAGTATTATTGACGTTAAAAATAGTACATTTTTTAGCGAATGGAACCCACAGCCATAGAGATTCCTGAATTTTTTTGCACCTATATTTTGTAGGGGGCCTGGGTCACATTGTGTGAAAACTTTTACATCATAAAAATTGGTCGAGTTTATTTTTTGGGGCTGATTTGGTTCTGTCATGTTTTGAGCTACGAGTTCTGTTCCCATGAGGCGTTTTGATACAAGTCTTGGCTCATTTTTTTTGTATGTTGGTGCTGGTTTATCAGGCGGGGCTCTTAAGCCTTTTTTTGTTTCGTTTAATTTTGTTGCCAGATCTATTAATTTGGTTTTTAAGCTTTCAAGGGCTGCTTTAAATTTTTTAATGTTTTCTGATAAAGCTTGAGCCGATATTTCTTGTAAGTTTTGTAGCTTTTTTTCTATCTCTCCGAGCAATCTAAAGACTCTATCTTCAAGAAAAATCGGGATAAAATTTTCATCGTTTGTTTCAAAAAGTTCCAAAAGGCTCATTGTTCTGGCCACTTCCCAGTTCTCTGCATTAAATGTTTTTTTTAGATTGGAAATAGCTTGTTTGAGTTGTGTTAGATTATTTTCTTTGTTTAGTTCGGCCGTTATTATTTCTTTGAGGGGTTTATATGTGTCTGGTTTAAGTGATTTTGAAATTATCTCAAGTGCGGGGTGGCTGCCTGGAGCGTCGGTCATGAATGTGAGAAGCTTTTCTTGGTTGGGATTGCTATCTGTTTTTAGATCGGCAAGCGTTTGAATTTCTTGAATAAGCGCTGGGATCAGCGTCTTTTTTTGGGTTCCGAATTGAGTTGTAAAATATTTTTTAATAAAACCATCGGTTTCATTAATTGCAAATGCGCTTGTAAGAAATTTGACGATGGCATGATCCAGTTGATTGGGGTTTCCATTTGAGTCAAAACAAAATGCATATTTTTTATCTTTTATTTTTACAAACGAAATTCCCATCCAATGTTTATCTGAGCTTGAAAATGCAACCCCGTAGTATTCTGTTTTTATTTTTTCAGCTTGGAGGCGTGAAAATTGTTTGTTTATTTGTGTAAGCGTATCGTACGGTAATGTTTTTGTGAGTAAATTTGAAAAAGGTTCTTGTGACCAATCTCCATAGGCATCAATAAGTTGTTTTTTTGGGGTATCTTTAAGCATGACGGGAACGTAGACTGAGCGCATTTCGTCTGGGCCTATTTTGTACCATGCTTTTACCGTATTATAATAATTTGTGCCGATTATTTGATCGCTTCTATTGAGTACGCCATCCCATTCTTGTAATAATTTATCGTATTCTGGTTTGTTTGTAAGTTTGTCCAGGTTTTGTTTTATTGGGTTATCTACAAAGTCTTTGGTAAAAAGAATATTTTTTATGGCGTGATATCCACAATGGGAGGCGCCTTGTACTAAGACTTTTAGCTGAAAAATTGGTACGCCGTCGATATTTTTTGAGCCAATTAAAAACCCATTGTTAGTAAGAAAATTTTTGAGGCTTTCTTCGCTTTCAAAAACATCTGCGTTGAGAGATAGAGAAAAAAAGAGCGTTAGTGTTATGAGAATTATGGTTATGAGAGCTTTATTTTTTTGTTTGGGCATACTGTTCTCCTGGTTTTATTTTTAACACACCTGTTTTGGAGTTGTTACATTAAAAGCTAGAAAAAGAGTGGGTTAAAATGCAAGAGATAGAGGAAAGATGGTGCCGAAGAGGGGACTCGAACCCCTATCCTTTTAACGGGACTAGCTCCTGAAGCTAGCGTGTCTACCAATTTCACCACTTCGGCTAAATAACAGTTAGAATACCAGGTTTTTATACTTACTGCAATTCGCGTTCGAGTGTACGATATCTCCGGCTCGTCGGGATTCAAATGTAATATCTGTTTTTTTTATATTTAGTTCGAGTTCGAGCTTTTCGATGAGTTCGAGCAAATTCATGCTTTTGCCTGAGCCGATATTATAAATATCGCCTTTCATGTTTTCCAGCATGGCGATATTTAAATTTGCTTTCACGACGTCTGAAACATGTACAAAATCGCGCGTTTGAGTGCCATCACCATAAATAGTAATTGGTTTTTTGTTGAGTAAGTTATGTTTAAATTTGGCTACAGCAGCAGCATAAGAGCCATTAGGGTTTTGGCGGTCGCCATAAACGTTAAAATAGCGTAGGCATGCAGTGCTGACGATCATGGCGTCAGAGTATTCTTTGCACAACTTTTCGCCCAGAACTTTACTGCTGGCATAGGGCGACTGGGGATTTGTTGGGTCTGTTTCTGTACAGTCTTCTGTTTTATTTCCATAAACAGCAGCGCTTGATGAGTAAATAAACGTTTTGACGCCTCTATCTTTACAGGCTTCAAGTATATTTTTTGTGCCTAGTACGTTAATTTTTGTGCATAAATCAGGGTTGGCTATAGACCCAGGAACAGATGTAAATGCAGCCAAGTGAAATACGATATCTTTGTTTTTTGCTGCTTGTAAGCAGCTATAAGCAGAGGTTATATCGGCATACTGAAGATTTATGTAGGTAAAAACAGACGATAGATTACTTAAGTTGCCGGCAGAAAAATTATCTAAAATAGTAACACGCGCGCCCAGCCCAACCAGAGCTTGCGCAATGTGCGAACCAATAAATCCGGCGCCTCCGGTAACCAAAATATTTTTGCCTTTATAAAATGCTTCAAGATGCTTCATTACAGTATCTCCTTTTTCCCAGTTTTTATGGTGCTATTGTGCCCCTTTGTGAACCAAAATCATGGTGCTTGTATTTTTTATAATTTAAAGATAATAAAATGTGATTTGTTGTATTTTGCCCATCAAGAATATCTTCTTGCATACTTGAATAGCGCCAAGCACCAAAACGGCCAATCGAATAGATATTTTTTTTGGAAAGTGTTTGGTGTATTTTTGTTATGTTTTTATCTCGCCAGGCATCATAGATTACATATGCATGTTTTAGGTGCAAAATTTTTTGCGTTATTATTTTTGATTTATGTATTGCTAAAATATCGAGTGATTTTCTGATTGATTTTTCTAAGAGATTGTTAATTTGTGTATCTGTTTTAGTTCCAGCAAGATACGATGTTTCACCATATATTGCACTACAGTTTTTTTGTACAGAAGATTGGCTAATTTGGTCCCAGAAACCAATACGATAAAAAGGGGTTTGTTTTTCTGGGTAATAGATCCAGTGTCTGTCTGATATGTGTTTTTGTGCAAAGCCGAGATTAAAATTAATTACAGAAGTGCACAAAAGCTTGTGTGCGGTGTTTTGTAATAAAGTACTGGCTGAGTTGTGAGTTTTTTGTAAAAGTTCGTTAAGGGGTATTGTCGTAATAAGATATTTATATGTTTCTGTGTGCCCGTTACTGAAATAAATTTTCTTATTTTCTAGATCGATTTTTATGGCTTCGTGCTTGGTTTTAATTTTGGTCTTAAGTTTTGTGATAATATTTTTGATCAGTGTTTCAATGCCGCCAGTTTTTGGGTAATAAAAAGAACTGTTATAGCCAATATTTTGTTCAGATTTTTGACGCAAAGCGCCGTGTATAATTGCTTTTAGGGTTGTTTGAGGGACAAAGCGTCCTGTCCAAGACGGGTGAATTTTTTTAACTGGGTAGGCCAGAATTTTACTGTTATATGGGAAGAAAAAGTGTTTGCCAAAGCCGGCACCAAAATACTTGTGCACCCAATCATAAAAATTTTGTGGCTTTTTATAATGTGTTTTTCGATTAATAAAACCATCTAAACACTCGTAAATTACTTTTTCAGGCAGCCCGTACAAGTGCATTTGGTATGGGAAGTTTGTATGTGTGTTATGTGAGTATATAGCTGAATTCCGGTGTGATATTTGTAAGTTTTCAAAGCCTAAGACGTTAGATATAAATGCACGCATGTCAGGATTGTTTATGTGTAATAAATGGCCGGTAAAGTCAAACGTAAAATCGTCTTGAGAAAAAGAGCGCAGTAGCCCGCCGGGGCGATCGCATTTTTCATAAATTGCGTAATCAAAAAAACTTGATTTTTCTAGGTGGTATGCGGCAGAAAGCCCTGTAAGTCCCGCTCCAAGAATGACAACTTCTGGCACCACTACTCCTTTGGTTCCGTTTGTCCCCTTTTTCGTTATTTTATTCTGCTCATCTTGCGTCGTATTATAACGATATTGAGCATAACATGTTGATTGTTTAAAGCAATATCAACATGTTATGCTCAATATCGTTTTTAGGAGCGTTTTAGGGCAGGATGCTTAGTAATTTTTTTTGTGAGAGAACAAACTTCCCGCGTTTTAATAGTTTTTCGACATTGTGTGGAAAACTTAATACCATGTGATAATCGCTTGTTGATACTACTTTTTTATCTATGTTAAAAATAATTCGTTGTTTTTTTTTGTCCCAAATTCCATCACATACTAAATTTTCTTCTATTGGCGTGACGCATGAATCTTGGCGGCGTTTACTAAAAAGCGATGCTGAGAGCGCGTCTATTTTTTCTCCTTTTTTCCCGTGCCAGAGAACGTGAATTTTTTTAAGTTTGAGCGCTTCTTTACTTTTGACGGTGATTGAGCTGATCCATACCCACTTGTCATCTTTAAATGGGCTTGATTTGGTGAGCGCAAATTCTTTCCATGTTGCTGTTGAACTGAGCGAGAAAGAATCTTCCAGCATTTTTACGGGAGGTGTTTTGTCAACGTTTGACAAAATATGCGCGTGTAAAAAAACATTAAAATTAATGCTTGTGCAAAGTATGCACGCACAGATGCATATAGTTATATAAAATACTTTTGATACAAAAAATTTTATTTTCATGATATCCCCACCCCTATTTATATGTAAACTTCTGTGCCCATTATTAATTATAGGCAAGCGTGATGCGTAAAGTGAAGCTTATAGCGGATTAGAACCCAGGGTCGTGGGTGATTACGTGAACTCTTACGCAGAAGACATAGGTTTCGGTTTTGAAATGTTTGGGAAGAGGTGGGAATGGGCTGGCTCTTTTTGAGTCTTCTAAGACAGCGCGGTCCATTTCGGCGTAGCCGCTTGATTGCAGGAGGTCAACAGTGGTTAAGTTGCCATGAGCATCTATTATAAGCTTTATGGTTACATAACCATTAGGGAGTTCTTGGCTTAGGTGGTTACGTGAAGATCTTTTCCATGCTGATTGAAGTTGCCAGGCGATGTGTTGGTTGTATGAGATATATTTGAGTTCTTCAAAAGAAGGGCGCTTGCTATCATCCCCTTCACGTTCCATCCAGTCTTGGCCTTTTGCTTCTAAGTTTTCTATGTACCCTTTGGTCATTGCTATGATATTTCTTGGTTCTGGCTGGCTGGCCCCGACATCTTGTTCTGCGATTTCTTTTGAGTTTTTTCCTGAGAAAATCTTTGAAGCGCACGCTTTTCTTGTAAAGGGGTTTTCTTCTGCGTCTTGCGAGCCTGCTTTTTTTGTCTCGATTTTTTCTAGAGTATCTGCTTTTTGTCGCTCTTTTATAATTTCTTTAAAATCTTTTATGTGCCCATCTGGTTTAGCGTTTGTTTTGGCGATGTTTATGGCAGATTTCTCGATAGTAGTTTTTTGAGCTTTTATCTCCGGAACTGCTTTTTGCGTGATTTTTGGTGTTATTTCTTTGAGTGCTTTTTGTTCTTTTTTTTCTGGGCGTTGAGCTTTTTGTATCGGTTCTGGAAGTTGCTTGGGGATTTTTTGTGTTTGTTGAATTATTTCAAGTGCACTATCAGGTATGCCAAATTGTGATTTGCGGGGTTTTAGGCTTGCTGGAAGATCGTTTTTTTCTGGTTCGATTTTTACTGGTTCTTGTTTTTGTTCTGGAAGTTTTGTGGGTTCAGTTGGTATTTGTTTAGATGTGTCTTGGGGTGTTTGTTCATAAAAAACAGGTGTGCCAAAATTAGATTTACGTGGTTTAAGACTTGCTGGCAATTCTAGTTTGTTTTGTATGGGTAGTGTTTTGAGCCGGGACTGAAACAAGAGTTTATTATGATGTGTTTTGTATGTGATAAGAGGGACAAGTATGAATAGGTGAATAATAATTGAAATCAGGAGAAACAAAAACAAGTATTTACGCTCATGCGCTTGCTTGTCTTGGTTAGCCAAAATCGTATGAATATTTTGCACCGGTTTTGTTATTTTCTTCATATGAATTTATTATAACGTGTTTTTGAAGCAAAAAGCATGTGTTTATTTTATATTGTTTTTTGAGCGCGTTCTCAGCCTATGGTTTCAACCATTGGCTTCATCCAAAATCTGTCGCTTTTTTTATTAATAGCCCAGTTAGCGTGTACTGTATGGGCTCCCCCGCGATTATTCAGTAAAAAGCGTAAAATCTCGTTTAAAAAACTATCGCTTACGTGAAACTGAACTTCGTTCTTAATAAGCCAGGCAAGCAGTACTCTTTTTTGCAGCGTATTATCTAGAGCTTTAAATTTGGATAATTGCCCATTGTTTTCCTGTGTAAAAACCTGTTCATAAGCCTGCAATGCAAGCGCATGTAAATAAGTTTCTTCTGTTTTTAGGTGTGCAAGCGTGCTGGCAAATTTTTGATCAAAACGCTCGTCGCATTGATTAAGTGCGGGTATTACGTACTTGCGTATTTTGTTGCGCAAATAACTATCTGAGGTGTTTGATGGATCTTGTAGATATGCGATCTTGTTTTCATGTAACCAAGCTAACATAAATTCTTTGCTTACAGAAAGCAGGGGGCGTATATAGACGTCGTCTATTTCTTTCATGCAAACTAAGCCCGATAAGCTGCTGCCGCGCAATAAGCGTAAGAAAAATGTTTCTTGCTGATCTTGTTCATGATGGGCTAGCGCAATAAAGTTGGCGTTGTTTTTTTTGAGCGTTTTCTGAAATAAAAAACGGCGACATTTACGACCAATATCTTCTTGAGAGCCATTAAACTTTGGTTTAAATCCTAGGTTTTCGAGTTTTGCGATAGTTATTGGGATATTGTGTTTCATGCATAAACTGGCGCAAGAGAGCGCATCTTGGGCAGATTCTGGTCTCCAGCCATGGTCTAAGTGTGCGCACATTAGTTTAATATAATTTTGGTCGTGTAATATTTTGAGAACATGAAACAAAAATACAGAGTCTGGCCCGCCAGATAAGCCCAATACTATTGTTGGGATTGTGTCGGGATTTTGGAGAGTTTTTGGCACAAGCATAGCTTGTGTGTGGCTCCCCAATGGGGCCTGAGATTCTTGTGCTTGTGATACGAGTGTCTGCGAGCATGCGCAAATAAGTTTTTGTGTGTTTTCTAGTATCGTTTGGAATGTCATGTTTAATAAAATATTGGCTAAAATTTTTATACTTCGCTTGCTCGTGCAACTAAGAAGCTTTCTATAAAGGGCATTATCTCTCCATCAAGAACCAGGTCGGGTTGTGGTGATTCAAATTCAGTTCTATGATCTTTTACCATTTTGTACGGGTGCAAGACGTATGAACGAATTTGTGAGCCCCATTCGATTTTTTTCTTTTCGACTGATTTTTTAAGGGCATCTTTTTCGTCTTGTTGTTTTTCTATTAATTTTGCTTTAAGCATCTTGAGCGCTGTTACTCTGTTTTGTATTTGTGAGCGTTCGTTTTGACACTGTACAACGATATTTGTTGGCAAGTGGGTTATGCGTACAGCTGAGTCTGTTTTGTTAACGTGCTGGCCACCGGCGCCACCAGCACGATACGTGTCGATACGCAAATCTTTATCGTTAATCTCGATTTTTTCGTCGGCGACTTCAGGCGTTACTGATACGGCAACAAAAGACGTATGCCGGCGCTTATTGGCGTCAAATGGTGAAATGCGCACGAGTCTGTGTATGCCGACCTCTGAGCGAAATAATCCAGTAGCGTTTGTATTATGTATGTATACGGTAGCTGATTTTATTCCTGCTTCTTCGCCGGTTTGATAATCGAGAATATCTGCTTTTAAGTTTTCGCGTTCGCAAAAGCGTAGGTACATGCGCAAGAGCATGTGTGCCCAATCTTGGGACTCTGTTCCACCGGCGCCTGAGTTTATACTCATAAAGCAGCCATTGGCATCGCCTTCTTTATTAAGCAGTAGGGCGACTTTGAATTTTAATATTTTTTTGCAGAGCACGCGAATGTCCTGCTGGAATGGCTTAAGCTCTTCTTCGCTATCAGCAAAGAGTTCGATGAGTTCTTTGTTGTCGTTATATGCTTTTACGACGTCAATATATTCTGTTCTGTACTGTCTTACTCTTTGGTACTCTTTTGATAGCGTTATTTGATCCGGGTTTTTCCAAAAATTCTCGGCGTGTACTTGCTCATGAAGCGTTTCATATTTTTGGTCGATATTCGCGTTTGTATAACAGGCCAGAATTGTTTGGATATCAGGTTCTATTTCTTTGAGTTGCAAGCGTAAATCATCTATGAGCATGCTTAGTCTCTTTTATTTTTTAGTTTTTGTTGGTTTTAGCAGGCCTATATTCAGGTGTTATGGGTTTATTGTAGCATAAAAACTGGTTTTGCCCAAAAAAGCTAAGTTCCGATCAGTTGGGGGTATGTGCCTGTAGGCAGATTAACCAAGCGACCGGAACTTATATTTTTAAAGCTCATGCAAAGTGCTTGTTCTTTATCTTGTGTTCGTTATATGTCTATGTTCTGTATGTATATGCGCTTATGCACGTTTAATTTTAAAATTTAGATCTTTTGTCGGCCACTATTGGCTTCGTCAACAAGAGGCCATACTCTGTTCTGGCCGTGACCTTTTATTCGTAGTTTGCTTTTTTTGCTTTCATGAACAGATTCTCTGCCGGCTTTGCCTAGATGTGTATTTTTTTTGTTTCTAGGCTTTTTTGCATCTTTTTGAAATTTTGCGTTAAAACGCATTGTTTTTCCCATAATATGTGCCCCTTTTTATTTTTTGGTACTATATTGAGTACTTTTTTTGTATTTGTTAGCTTATTAACTTAGTTTTAGTATAGCGCAAGTATTTTCAGGCAGTCAATAATATGGGGCAAGAAATATTGAGAAAAGGTCTGCAGGCTCTTTTACATAAGTTTTTTGTGATAGTTCTGTATGTGTTTTGTCTGTGTGGGCAGGTCTTTTTTGGGGATAAAAAGAGTAAAAATAGATATTTTTTAAAAAAAATCTTGAAATGATCTCAGGAAACGAGTACTATAAAGCCACTTTGAAATACTTCATAGGGCCTATAGCTCAGCTGGTTAGAGCGCCCCGTTGATAACGGGGAGGTCAATCGTTCAAATCGATTTAGGCCCACCATACTACGTTAAGAGAAGTATGAAGCAACGTTTGAAATAAAGACTTTTCTGGGGGCATAGCTCAGTTGGTAGAGCGTCCGTTTTGCACGCGGAAGGCCAGCGGTTCGAATCCGCTTGCCTCCACCATCCTACGCTCTTCGCCCTTGCGGGCTTGTAGCTACGGATGGCAGGCCATTCTACGGAAATAACAAATTTGTTGTTTTGTAGGAATGGTAGGTAGGCCCAGATTACAAAAAGCTCAGATGTAAAAGTCTGAGCTTTTTTATTGTGTGCTTTTTATTAAGAGATTCTTGTTTTTCGAGGGGCAAGAAGCGTACAATAAAAGTGTAAACGGGTCTTAAAAATATGAAATAAGTTACACACTTAAATCAAAGTCTACGCGATTATGTCCGGTTCAGGTTTGTTTTCGGGGGAAACAGCTATGAATACAGGCAGGTTTAATAAGGCGTATCTTTTTTATATCAGTTTTATTGCAATTCCAACGGTCTTTTGTCTTTTTTTATCTATCTACTCGTACAATAGTGATCAAAAAACTGCAATTGTCGACTTGGCCAAAAAAACATTTGGTACATTCAAAAATCCGATTTTTGGGAGCTTGCCTGGCCTGAAAAAACTTTTAAATGGTCATAATTGTCAAAATGACGGGCCAAGTTTTGAATTGTTAACTGCGCTTTATTTGCATGGTGATAATCAAAATATAATTGGTTTGAATCTAGATATAGTTGTTTTTGATTCTGAAATTGGGTACTTACAAGATGGGTCACGAGTTTGTCTTAGATCATCAGAATTTGATGTAATAACCGATAAAATTGTATGCGAATGTAAAAGCACTCAGGATCCTGAGATTCAAAAAACGAAAGAACTTGCACAATTTGCCAAAGAGCGTTCTATGCTTGCTTGGGTTACACAAGTTTGTGAAGAAATAAAAACAGATAAAATTGATGTTAGCTGTCGTATTAATAGAAATGGACACTTTCTATTGATGCTTAATGGTAAATGTACTGGTTACAAAGATGTTTCTTTGATGTCCAGTTGGGTCGATGGCGTTACAGAAAAAGAGTGTTACGCTCAGTGGGGCAGAATTTTACATATGTTGAGCAATAAATCTTTTATGGCTGTTTTTAAAGCTCCTGTGCGTCCAGATGGCTTGGGGCAATCGTTACGTGATGGTGGTTTTAAGTTTATAGACCGTTTACGTTTGTCTGCGATAGATAGTATGACTGAGAAGTTTGTTCGAGGTGATATTATTGATGGCGATAATCTTGTGCTTAATAATGGGCTTGATGTCGATAGCCTTGGGATTAAAGAGCTTACTCAGGTCTTTGAATGCATGACCATATAAGTCATATGTAATAAATATATAAAGAAGCTTGATAAATAAATTTGTCACAGCTATTAATTACGCTATCATGTATGAAATTTTTTGATGACGTAATTATTTTCTAGGGTGTTGATATGCGGGTTAAGCTTGTTTATATTTTGTTTTTTATGGTGCTTGGTTATGTTCAAACTATTTGTTGCGTGGGGTTGCAGAAGGTTAATTATTTTGAAATTGTTCAAAATAAGATAAGTTTTGTAAATGTTGATCACAATCAGTGCGATATTTGTTTGAAAAAAAGCATTATATTAATTGGGCCATTGTTGTTCAGCGTGAGAGATACAGGGAAAGCTCTTTATAATTTTTTTCCCGGAGTTCATGATTTTTCGTTTTTTAAAAAAGTAAAAATATCACCCGATGGTAAATATTTTGGTTTTTTAACCAATTCTATTAAGCCTTCGTTTTATTTGTGGAAAGTTGATGATGATTCTGGTTTTACTCAATTTACAAAAATGTTTATTCCTATTGGTTGTCAGGGGGGTAAAATCGTTAAGTCTTTTTGTTTTAGCGATTCTGAAGAGTTATTTTTAATTGTGTCATCGTGTGTATTAGTTGGTCAGGCAGCTCAAGCTTTAGCGTCGTTTGGTGATGTTATTTTGTCGCCAGATTTTGTTATTGAGTCGTTTAATGATTTATTTATTTTGGCCAAAGATTTGCTTCCGCCAGTGGAAGAAAAGGTGCAATATCATTTATATTATAAAAAATTAAAAAATGGCGACTGTTTTAGCTTTTCCCTTTTTACTTGTCATGATTTTGTTGATATCGATTTTTTTAAACGAACTCAATATGGTGTAAAGTTGCTTGGCAAGAGAGTTAATGGGGATGTTTTTTTATTCGATTTTTTGAATGATAAGGTTTTAATAAAGCTATCACGTATAAGTGGGCTTGCGCATAAGAATGTGAATATATTTGTAGGTAACCAATTTCAGCTTATGTATGATAATTATACGTTTAGTTTAAGGGGAGAAGGGAACGATTTTCCTTTATTTGCGTATGAGGTTCCATTTGATTGGCGGCTTATTTGCGTGGAGTACGAGCCTGATGGCTTGGGTCAAGATGGTAGAGCTTGCCAGACTGGCAGATTTGCATTGATATATTTTTGTGATTCTAAAATTTTTTATTTTGAAGTATTGACTAATTTAGCCATAGCAGGAGATTTTAGGTTAAATGTTACGGTATAAATAATAAGAGAGCTTGAGAGTAAGTAATCGGTTTGTAAGCGTGTGTGAAGAGGGTAATAATGAAGATTTACTCTGTGTTTTTGGCAAGTATGTTATTGGTTCATGGGCTTAAGGCGCGTGTTATGAAAGAACAAGTTGTTACATGTGCGGGAGATAATTATCGTATCACGCTGTATGGTAATAATAAAAATGGAGAAAGTAGCTTATTATTGAGTAAAGTTTTGCCGAGTGGGAAGCGTCGGCAAATGTCTTTTTATGATCAGACTGGTGCTTATAAAATTATCGTAAAATCTTTTGATGTATCGCAAACTGGTGCACTATCTTTGATTGTCCCGTTTGAAGATGGGTATGATTATCAAACAATTATAAATATGTGTGATTTTGACAGTTTATGCCAATCTAAAAATAAATATAAAAATAAAAAAAACAGGAACAATTGTTTTATTGCCTTGTCTCATGATAAATTTTATAAAAAGCGACGTTCTTAATAACAGTTTTTGTGTATGGGGAGAATGTGGTGAATAGTTTGGTTTTTATTATAGTGCTTATTGTTCTCGTTTGTGTCGGCGGATATCTTACGATCTGGGCTATTAATAAAAGCAAAGAGCGTGACCGGGTTGAAAAGTTGCCACAAGTTTTGTTTCGGGGGAATATTTCGCTCGAACAAGCAATAAAAGATCGCCGTTCAGTGCGGACGTATGCGCCTGATCCATTAACTCTTTCTCAAATTTCTCAACTTGTTTGGGCGTGTCAGGGAATTACTGGCTCTCATAATTTACGTGCGGCTCCATCTGCTGGTGGTCTGTATCCACTTGAGATATACGTTGTTGCAGGAAAAGTTGATGGTTTTGTGCCTGCAATATATAAGTATCGTCCAGCTAAACATGATTTATTTAGATTAATTAATGGCGACCAGCGTGCTGAACTTTCGCAAGCGGCTTTGGGGCAAGCGTGTGTTCTTGATGCTCCTATATCGCTTGTTGTTTGTGGCGTACAGGCCAGGCTTACGGCCAAGTACGGTCAACGTGCTCGTCAATATATGGATATGGAAGTCGGATGTGTTGCGCAAAATGCTTATTTGCAAGCGACTGTTTTGGGCCTCGGTACTGTTTTTGTTGGTGCTTTTGATGATGACCGTGTAAAAAAAGTTTTGAATTTAACAGAAGACGAAGTCCCATTGTGTATATTGCCTGTGGGTAAAATATAATTATGGCGCAAACTAAACCAAGAATAGATGTGCGTGATATTTTTCCTGAATTATACACACAGGTTTCTAATTCGCTCCAGATGAGCGGTGAAGAACAGGTTTGTGAAGAAATAGAAGTTAAAATAAAACTGGACGGCGCTCAGTATGCAACTTTTTTAGCGTGGCTTGAGCAAAACGGTCAAAAAGAAAAAGAAGTGCATCAAAAAGACGTTTATTATGACAAACTTGATCCAAAAGAGTCATTCTTTTTTCTGCGTTATGATGGGTCCAGTAGTTATATTGATGCGTTGCGTTCAGTGCGGATTCGATACACGCGCAATAAGATTATTGTAAATACAAAATTGCGTTCTATAAACAAATCTAGTGAGATAGTTGGCTGTGAAGAATTTGAGCAACCAAAAACGTGGGAAGAGATCGAAACGTTTCAAAAATTACTCGCAAAAAATGAGTATATTGAAAAACTTATTGTCGAGAAAGATAGAACGATTTATAACGTTAATCACCAGGATGTAGATATTGAAGTTGCGCTTGATAAAGTAATGGGCCTGGACGGAGTGTTTGTTGAGCTTGAATTAAAAAAAACAAATATTAGTAACAATCAGGGTAAGAAATTATTGTACGATTTGCTTTTTGTTTTGGGTATTCAGACTTTTACTCAGTATAAACGCGGTTATATTGTGATATTAACGAATCCTGAATATAACTTTGAAGAGCGTGTAACTTTGGAGCGCAAGAAGACGTAGGCCAATTAGTTAATGCATAAATATTTGAATTTAAAATTAAACGGGGCATGTACATCTGTACATGCCCCGTTTAATTTTGATGGTGGAGATGAGCGGATTCGAACCGCTGACCTCCCACGTGCGAGGTGGGCGCTCTACCAACTGAGCTACATCCCCATGAGTTCTTTTTACTTCCCTAATAATATGGTTTTTAGTAAGTTTACATGAGCTATTTGGCAAGTCAAAAAAACGAGATAATAAATTTGCAGGTATATACGAGTTTGTTATATTTTATTTTTTTATATTAAGAGGCGTTTGCTCATGAAAAGAATTCGTGTATTTATGTCTGTATGCTTATTTATTTTGTTCGGAAGTTATGTGCAGGCACTTATTTACACAGTGTCTTTTGGAAATGGCGTTAAGAAGAGGCTTTTTTGTAATGGACCTTTAGGGCGTGTTTTTGCTAAGGGATTTAGTCGTAAACAATGTGTTCTGATTGAAGAGTTTTTTAGTGCGTATGACGCGTATGAAGCGAGTAAGAGAAAATTATCGAATCAAATAAGTATTGAGCATTCTCTTGTTTGTTATAAAGAAAATGCTTTGGCTTTTGCTTCTGTTGCAATATTAGGTAATAATTTTCAGCAGTTAGTTTATGAACTATTAAGGAGTGATATTATTAGTATAAAAAAAGAAATGGAAACAAAGGGCATTTTTCAAGAAATTTTATTATATCAGCAGACTGTGCAGCTTAATGAAGAATTATCTCGTTATGAGCTTGGGTTTCAAGAATATTGTGGAAAGTATCATGAAATACGTGTGTAAAAAGAAAGTTATATTAAATTCCGGGAGACTATTGTGAAGAAGATACGCTTGTTTTTATTTTTGAATTTAGTTGTTTTACTTGGTAGTTATGCACAGCCGATTAAGAGAACTGAATATTTTATTGAATTTGAAGGGGGTAAGCGAGCCCAGTTTTCTTATATTAAAAATTGCTTTGGTCCTGGTAAAGATTTAACAACAAATACGAGTGGAGGCCTGAGAAAGCAACAGAGGCGTGAAATTGTTAAGCAAATCGATTCTTTTTTTGAAGCTTATGATGCGTATGAAAGTTATAAGAAGATATTACAAGAGCCTATATGCCAGGAGCAACAAATAGATAGGTTGCGCATACGGGGAATAATGTTGAATAACATGGTAAAGTTGGCTCACGCATTACAGCCGTATTGGGATGCCTTTCAGCGTATGGGAATTGCGAACTTTGGCCGAAAGTTGGGGGTGTTTAGAGGCGTTTGCTGTGAGGTATTAAAAAAAGAGCGATCTTATTATAAGATTAAATTTGAAGAAAATAATAAAAAATATAATAAGAGGGTTGAGTGTGAACTTTTGGCCAAGAAATATGAGCAAGAGGGAGAGACGGATGGTGGTGATGCCGATGAGACCTCTTGTGTTGATGAAACTTCGTTTTTTGAATGAGAATGTGTTGGATTTGGCTATTAAGCAATAAAATGTATACAAAGTAAATTAGGTCGAAATTCGGGCTCACACGTGTAGCAGCTGTGAGCCTAATTCTTTTTTCTGGAAATTTATCTAAAATTCGTGTACGTTCATCATCCATTTTTGTTGGTTAAATATTTGTTTTTGAATATACTAATTTTTTCTGGCGTTTGTATTTATAGTGGGGGTGATTCAAAAATGGTAATTTTTTGGGTTTGAGCGTAACGTTTATTTTTTTTAGCAGGTTGGATTTATCATGAAGAAAATGTTCATATTCGGGTTGTTTTTTGGCGTATTACTTAGTGGTCAGGTGTTTCCTAAAAATGTTTTTTATGCGCACTCGTATGATAATTTTAGGCGAGAAATTAAAAATAAAATTTTACCAGAAACAAACTTGAACACGAGGGTGAAAGATTATTTAGATGCACTTGATGATTATGGAAAATTGACAAAACAAATAACACAAAAACAAGCGTTGAATGATTCTGGTGCACGAAAAAAGGGTTTGGGTCTCGAGGCCGAGGCTTTACTAGAGAATTTTTTAGGTTCAATTGACGATTTGGAATCTGCTACGTCAGCGTTGGGAAAGTATATGTTTCAGAAAAAGATTTGGTTGGTTTCATGTGTTAAGATTAGTCTGGTTCTTGATGGAGAGACATCACGGAGCAAAGGAAGACCAATATTTGTTGAAAATGAAGAGGTTTTGAAGAAAATTACAATAAAGGGTCTAGAACAGGACTATAAAAAATATGAGAGAGAGCTGAGAGATTTAAAGAGTTTTTTAGAGAAGAATAAGAATTATAACGATAGCTCGGTGCCATTTTTCGATAATGAATCATATGATGAGCCAGATCTAGTCGAAGAGTCTTATACCTCTGTAGATGAGAACAAAGCAGATTATGAAGCTTTAAATGGTTTTTCTTTTGGGAGTTTTCTTGATGTTTCTTATGGTAGTGATATTCGGGTATGACGTATCAAATTAAAAGATTATTTGTTTTGGCTGGTTGCGTGTGTTTTATTGCAGCTGCTTTTTCTTATGTTAATGCGATGTGTGATTGTTTCGGCCTATGCCCAAAGAAAAATAAAATTCATCCTCCTAACCCTCCTTTTATTTCGGTTTCGTGTTCACAAGATTTTTCATGCAAAAAAAACAGCGTTAGTTTTGGGCTGTGGTCGACAACGCCTAAAGAGTCTTTTAAGTCTATTTTTTTTAATAAAGAGATCTTTTTTGTGCTGGCAGATGGGCATGGCAAAGATTCTCGTAAAAAAAATAAAATAGCAACGCGTGTTTGTAGAAAGATAATCGATTATGCGTATAAGCTTGTAGATGTAGTAGATGAAATAGATGTGAAATTGTTTAACCAGGTGTTTGCACGTATTGATATTGAATTGATACAAGACTGTTCAGGGGCTTCTGGTTCTACGGCAAGCTTTGTTTGGGTAGCTGGAAAAAAAGTTTATGTTGCAACGGTTGGTGATTCAAGGGTTCTGTGGTGTGATAAAAGTGGGAGTTTTAATACTTCTGTTGATCATAATTTAAAGACGAACAGACAAGAGCAACAAAGAATAGAAGAAGCAGGATATATTGGAAGTGTGAAAGATCGGAAACTTCTTGGTCTTGATGTAACTAGGTCTATGGGGGATGGTGATAAAAAAGGGTATAAAGTTTTGACTCAGAATGAGTATGGCAAGGCGGTTTATTCTGATTATTTTATGTCTCAGGCGTTTGGCGGTTTTCTTGCTGGCGAGTATTTTCTGAATTATAAGCGTTTTGGCCTTTCGGCGTTGCCTGATTGTTACTCGGTGTCTCGTGATGAACTTAGTTTTATTGTTATTGCATCGCGAGAGTTATGGAAGAGTATGAGTTCTGACGATGTAGCAACGTTTGTACAAAAAAAAATATGTACATTGCAGCAAAAAGATGGTTTCTGTCGCAGTACTTGTGCTGAAGAGATCGCTCGGGACTTGGCGTTCAACGTTCCTAATGTGGCTTTTTGGGGGCATGATCTTTCTGTTGTGGTGATATTGTTTTAATTTTGGTTTGATCTTTTTAATAAAAAATTAATAGAGCTTTATGGCGTGGTTTTTACTGGGCCTATTTTTTTGAGGATTAATGTGTTTTTTTGTAAACAATTTATTTTTATGTTTTTAGGTGTGTATTTTTTTAGTGTTAATACTGTTTGCACGATGTGCCCTTGGAATAGCGTGGATGTTGCTGAGGGTGAAAAATCGGTCCGGCAAATTTCATCGGTGTTTATGGGGCATGCTTCTAGTACTCATGAGCAACGTACCAATCAACATGTGATATGTAAATTTTGTCAGAGAAGTAATCAAACGTATATTCAGTATATGGTTGTTACTGATGGATTCCAGCGAAGAGATTCTGAAAATATTGTTGCAAGAGATGCTATATCAGAGTTAGTGAGCAAGGCTTTGGATAAAAAGATTAATGATTGTTTGACTGCTGGTAAAACGATAAGTAAAAAGTTATTGGAACATATTTTTTTATCGGTTGACTGGAATATTATTCATGGGGACGGGCAGCAAGATCATCTGCAAGAAGGTTCTTGCGCGAGTGTTGTGGTGGTTGAGAGAGAAAAAGTGCATATAGCGTGGGTTGGAGATGTACAAGTATTTTGCCACCGTCGGTTAGGTAAAGATATTATGTCGCCGAAGCATGTGTTTAAAAATAAAAGAGAGCAAAAACGCATACATGATTTAGGTTATGTGGTACATGAAAAAGATGGGATTAAAATAGGTGAAGACTATTTGAAGCTTTCATTAACACGTTGTTTTGTTGATACAGAAAGAAAAATGTATCATGGTTTTGGCGGAGTTCGTCGGTTGAGTGATATTCTTTGGGAAAATTTGGAGAATGCATATGAGCGTAATTGGGAGAAGTTTTTGATTTCACCTGTACCTGAATATTTTTCAATTGCTCGGAAAAATGTGACTTTTGTTGTGGTGGCAACGAGGGTTTTTTGGAACTATCTAACGAGTAAAGAGGTAACTGAAATTGTTAAGAGAGAGCTTGATGATCTTGATAATAATGAAGATCAGGTCGGTTTTGTTACTCGTGCGTTGAAAGAGCGAGTGAAAGAAAAACATAACGAGAATAAAAAGTTTGACAATATGCCCGATTTTTACGTAGGCGTTATATTGTTTTAAGCTTTTTGTGACCAGAGTTTCTTTCTGTACGCTCTATGTTTCTTGGCCATGTCTAGTGTATCTTCTCGATACGTATTGATTTCTCTTTGATCCCATAAATTATGTTTTGAGTTGTTGGTCTTTTCTTGGTTGCTTTTTTCTATTATTGTGTGTGCGATAGCGTTTTGGTTTTTTGTAACTATATTTTGCATGCAATCACAAAGTGTATCGAATTCTTCTTTAGAATACTGCATTTTAGTTATCGGTTCAGATATTGGATTGCTTATATAAATTATAGTGGGCGTCGTGCGATCGGTAATTCTTTTGTATTCGTTATATTTAAATATAAACATGTTCTTTGTTATTTGGTCATAGTATTTGAGTGATGGGAAGTTGTAATTATGTAGGCGGGCGTAGCGTTCAGCCATTTTTAATTCAGGAAACCCTAAGTGTGTGGCGTCTGAAGATGCGTCGCAACAGATGATAATTTCAGCTTTTCGTTCAAGTAGGGGAGCTATTGGTAAATCAAAATCGATGCCTGCATCAGCGAGAGATATCGATTTTTTTGAGTATGGGCATTCTGTATATTTATAGGTGGGGTTATCGATTGGTGATGGTAAGAAGTTTGTTTCGGTAAGGTGATATTTTTTTATCAGATGATCTAGAATGCCAAGCAGGAGATATTTGTACTTAAACGTTTCTGGGATTAATTGGGTTAGTTGTCTGAACAGGTCGCCGATATTTAAATCGTAGGGGCTTCCAAAAATTCCCATTAAAAAACCGAGGCTTTCTTCTGGGCGTTTATTCAGAAGGTTGCTGTTTTCAAAATAGCTGCCAAGGGATTCTGTTGGGATGAAATGGTTCCAGTCATGGCATCCAGAAACAAAAGGGTTTATTTCAAACCATTCATATTCGCCGATTATATCGAATGTGTCTTTTACTATTGCGGTAAAGATGGGAAATGGGAGATTATCTGTATTGTTTAATAGGTCTCGTATTGATGCCAGCGTATAGGTTTGGCCGGCTTGGGTTAGGTCTCCCATAAATCTATTAGCTAGAAGCGCTCCCCAGATATCGGCAGTTTCTACTGTGCCATAGGTAGCGAGTTTGACGGCTAGTTTTTTTAATATTTCTTTTAAATTAAGATTTTTAAGATACTTAGCTTCAAGCCGTTTTTGTAGATTTGTTCTGTAATCGAGGAGGCTTTCTTTTTGGAGGCTTTGTCTGGTCATGAGGGGGATGAGGTTCCAGGTTGAACCTGATAGTGCTGCCATGTGTGTTGCTGTTTCTTGTAGGCCTGTTTTTGCCGCGCCAAGTAAGAATCCAAGGCTGCATGTTTGAGACCTGCTGCCACCACCACTGAAACAAAAAGCAATTTTTGGATGTGTTTGTAATTGGCAGCCTGTGTATTGGTTTTGTGCTTGAGCTACTAGGTCTTTGCGTTTGTTTAAGTATTCGCGTTCTTCTTGGCCGATATGTCCGTATACGCAAGAAAGCGTGAAGGTGAAAATAGTAAGAAAAATAAGCAATATTTTGGGTGTAAAGAAGTTTAGAATACGAATTTTTTGAGATATTGCGTTTGAAATAGACATAACTAACTCTCTTTTTTTATAAAGGGGCAGGCTTATGTCGTGTTTCTCTCTGGCGTGTTTTTTGCTTAATTTACGATAAATAAAATACGCATGTGTGTCAAAGAAAGTATGTGTTAATAAAAAAAAGCGCATATTCTGCGCTTTTAAAGAGGCGAATTAAGAAACCTGTAGCGGTGTGAGTATTTAAAAAGCAAGATCGGATATGATTGAGCGTCTAGCTCATTCATATCCGATCAGAATGAATTATTTACTTGTATTGTGTCTCGCAATTGTTATAACAGTTCCTAGCGTTGGTGGTTGCTTTTGAACATTCGTTTTTGCAGTTATAAGAGGCTTCTTTGTGTTTTCTCCATGTAACAGGTGCGCCTGTGTTATTTAAGCAGTAGCAGAGTTCGTCGTTTTGGCTATTTTTGCAGGCTTGCTCTGAGCATTTTTCAATGTTGAGCATGTTATTTTTGATTTTTTCAAGATTTTTTATATTGGTTTTCATATTGTTTGTTTGATTCCACACATAGTTAGAATCCAATGCATTGGGACAATAACTATTGGAAACATTCTCGATGTGTTTATCAAAATTTTTTTCGCATGTTGTTTTGCTTGATTGACATGTTTTTATAATTTGATTTAAGGCTTCGTCTTGTTGAGCTTTTAATTCGTTATTTTTTTGTATGTCGTATTCATAGCAGGTGGTTGGTTTAGTGTTGGTGGTGCATTTAGTATCTTTTAACAACGAAGTAGCGTCTATTCCTTCTTTATAAAAATCAAATTTTGTGCAACGATCATATGGTTTGCCATTCTTGTAACCACATACATTTTCACAAGGCGCGTTTGGATCAGATTTTTGGCCAAATAAGTGTGCAGCGCCTTTATAAGTGAAATAGGCCGCTAGTGGAGAGAGGGCGATTAAAGTTATGGTGATTGCTTTTTTATGTTGAGCAATAAACTTTTTGGTTTTATCGCTTAAAAGTTTTGCTTTTATTTGTGCTGTATCTATTGCTTGTTTGATTGTTTTCTTGATTGTCTCTTTGAATTCAGTGTTTTTTGCAGAGTAAAGCGACGGTGTATTTGATATTGCCAGCATAAGCGGCAGGCTACAGGCCAAAAGAAGAGTACGTAATTGCTTTTTCATAGCAGACCTCCAAGTAATAAGATAATAAAAGAATCACCTAAAGAACCCCCTTATGGTGTATCGCCTGTGTACTGTACTATCCCCTGAATAAATTTGGCGCCGACTGTTTCTTGAAATTTTTTTATGCCCTTAAAATCGTTGCTTGATATGCTTTGGCTGCCTTGGTTAGTGATAAGAAAATAGAAAACAAGCCTGTCGTTCTATTAAATACAGCTCAGCTTAGGGTTCTTGATTTTGCTGGCAAGACGTTGCCCGCTCTTGTTTCATGTTCTCTCTTTTCAGCTATTCACCATATTAAGATGATAAAAACAACCGTGTACTTCGATGAGCTTTTAGCAAAAAGTTTCTTTTTCCATCCACTTAAGGTGGACCGGCATCAGTATAAAGAAGTCCCGTATGTTCAGGTTTTTTTGATTGATACAATTGTGTTGCCTGAAGATAAAAGAGTGACTGATGTTACGGTTGTTTTGGTTAACGACGAATATTGTGCTCGTATAAAGCGTAACGGAAAGTTTTATTGGTGTAAGCATTCTAAGCAAGGTTGGAAAACTGGTATTGTATGGAGTCCTGGTGATAATGACCAACTTTTTACAGGATATATAAGTGCAAGCAGAAGTGCTCTTACGAATTTGCCCGTTGGATTACAGCGGCATATTGCGCCATTTATGGCAGTAACAATTTAAAAATAAATTTAAAGTTTATAATTTAAGAGCGAGCCAGATTTTGTAGTTTGGCTCGCTCTTTTTTTAGTATCTTTTATTTTTTACGCATGTTGTAAAGTTTTTGGGTTAGTTTTTCAGTAACTATTTCTAGTGGATCTAATATTGTTATTTTTTTTTGTGTTTGTTCTGGTAACTCGAGTGTGTATTGTTCGATAAGAACTGATAGTTCTGTGCAACCGAGTATGACTCCGTCAAAGCGTGTGTTTGTTTTTTGCCCTGTTTCTGGTTGGGCAGCTTTGTTGTTTGTTATTGCCTGGGCAATAATAGTTGTGAGTGTTAATGCGTCTTGCGTTTTTAATTCACCCGTAAGAATATTGTCGATTATTACCGAAACTATTTTTTGTTGTTCTGAGTTAACGGGGGCACATGTGAGTGTTTTATTTGTATATAAACCTGTTTGGACGGTTTGCTCTGTTCCCAGAATTAATATTTTTTTTAATTTTTGCTGTGTTGCATACTTAAGTGTTGTTTGGGCAAGATCTATTAATTCTAGGTTGCCGATATTTATTTTGCCTAAAAATGTGTGCAGTGTGTTACAAGCGATAATTGTTATGTCAGCATTGTAACTATTAAGTTTATCAAAACAATACTGGAGCTCTTTTTGAATTTTAAATTTGTATTTTTGAGCATGTTTTTCAGAAAGCATCTCACTAAATGGGTAGTTAATAAGTATAATTTCAGGAAAATCGCTATCGCGTGAGCAATTAAAATTTTGCTGACAGCTTTGTATTATTTTTTTGTAGAGCAGGGCGCTGGCGGCTGGTCCAGCACCTCCTATGATTCCTATTTTTTTCATAATAAATCCAGGTTTTGTTTAGGCGTTACTATTATTTTTTCTCCCGAATAAAGTACGTATGGTCTAAGAGAAAAAGGGTTATTCGTTGTTGTGCTTTTCGTGTATCTGTATGCGTAGCTAAAGTTTTGAAATGAAATGGTGAGGTTGAAATCTTGATTTTTTAGTTCTGTGTCAGAGCTTATGAGTTTGTTTAGGTCATATTTGAATGAGATAGTATTTTCTAATTTTGATTGATAGTACTCAAGTTCGTCGTTAGGAAGTAAAAAAATAATGTTAATCTCGGGCGTATCGTCAGATTCCTGAGATCTGTCGGCAAAGTTAAGATTTTTTTTGAGTATTGTTTTTGTGAGCCATAAGCCTTCCAGATATTGGAGGGCAGAATAGATTTTTGCCGTGTCTATATCTTGTAAGTCTTGCAAGCTTTTGGGCGAGTATGGTTCTTGAAGATCTCTGAGCGTTATTGTGTTTTTAGGCGATTTTGTACTTTTTTGCCAAATAAACTCTTGTTTGAGAATTTCCTGAAGTGTTTCGAGTTCTGTGTCTTGAGCTTTTTCTAGATATTTAAAAAAATCACATGAAAAAACTGGCGTTATGTTTATGTCTGATTCTCGATTGCAGTATGTCTTGGTAAGTGAAATATTTGTTTTTGATAGGCCCTTCCAAGCACTTAGATCATATGGGTAGATGCAAAATTGGTCTTGCTTGTAATTTTTTTGTATTGGTTTGAAAAGATTTTCTTTATAAAAGTCTGAGCATCGTTGAGAAAGACCCTCTTGTCCTGAGTACCATATTATTATTTGAGGGTCAGACTTTTTAAGCTTTTGTATTTGGTCGCATAGGTTGCTTATTGTTTGTTTTGCTTGGAGGTTGCATGATGGTAATAGCGTTTTTTTTGATTCTCCTGTGAGCTTGAATTGTGTGTTATTTATAAAATCTACGGTTACTTTCTGTGTTGCTTGAGCTTGTTGCAAAAATAAGAGGCCCAGAAGTATAAAAAGTACTTTTGTTATATTTTTAAATATAAACATGGTTTATCTTTCTTTTTAAAACACACGAATAAAATCGTGCGTGTTTTTTTGTGCGCAAAAAAATGCGTTTAAAAACGTATAAATGTGCAAAAAACGTAAACTAAAACTAGATATAGTACTAAGAAATTGGTTATTTTCCCGGATATATTAGGCCCAAATTAATGGGGCAAAATTAATGGGATATATGATGATGGTGATGATGTCGATGAATAGAAAGATTATTTTTGATAGTAATAGCTGAGGCTTGAGAAATTACAGAAGATTTGAGAGATAAAACAGAAAGAACGGCAAAAAATTGCTGCGTGAGGCATGCTGCAAAGCGCAAGAACGTGCATAAAAGATCGCTTGTGTAAGCGTCTGGCTGCATTTGCTTTTGTATAAGCATGGCGTTTTTCCCTTCGTATCGTTAACTAGTCCTGGTAAAATATGGTTTTATGCATACTGGCACAAAATTCGGTAAACATATTTTACATGAATATACGCTTAAACTAGCACGTATAATTCAGGGTGTCAATTTTTATTGTAAAAAATTTTAGTATGTTTTCATAAAAAGAGGCTAAACGTTTATTTTATGACGTTTTATCGAAAAAACTATGGAATAGACTGAGCTTTTGTCTTTGTGGTATTATTTAAATTGTTAGATTTAGCAATATAAAAAATGTGTAAGAGGAGAACCTGATGATTGGAAAAAGAGATTTGTCTCGTATAACAATAGATATTCCAAAAGAATGCCATAAGAAGCTTAAGGATATGGCTGATTTTCTTGGTAAGAGTATGCGAGAAATAGTTATTGAATCAATAGAAAAGAATTTATTAAAATCAAAAAAACCAAATAAAAAAACCTTGCGAGCTATCAAAGATACTGAAAATAAAAAGGGGCTTATAAAAGCTAAAGATGCTAAAGATCTATTTAAAAAATTGGGTATCTAAATGCTGGCGCCTATTTATCGACGGCAATCTAATAAAGACGTTGTGATGTCTGTTAAGCGTGGTAAAGATATGGGGGAGCTTAAAGTTATTATTGAGCTTTTGTTGAATCAGAAGCCGTTGCCTCCAAAAAATCGCAATCACAAACTCAAGGGTGAATTTAGGGATTATTGGGAATGCCATATTGAACCTAATTGGTTATTGATTTATAAAAAAACAAAAACAGAAATTATATTAATTAGAACTGGGAAACACGCAGATTTGTTTTGAATCTTACGTATTTTATTAGGGCTTGATAGACATGATAAATCATAAAAAACGGGTACTTTTATTAAATATGTGTGATGGCTTTGGGGGCATGGCCGTGCATAATATTGGCCAGTATCAGGCTTTGCTTGGTTCACGTGATTATGACGTGACGTTATTAATACCTGAGAAAAGTAAAATTAGGCAAAAGCTTGATGCGCTTGGGTTATCTTATTTGACGACGAACGTATACCCATATTTTAAATTGCCGGTTATTTCCTGGCTTGCGCATATAAAATTCTTTTTTTATTTGTATGGGATGGTAAAAGAGAAAAATATACAAATTATACATAGTAATCTTTCACGCGAGTTATGGGCGTGCAAGATGGTTGCGCGTTTTTTGCCAGTAAAAGTCGTGCATACGCGGCATACGGCTGTGACTTCTTGTGGTCGGTATCGTTGGTTGGGCGGCGTTATTGGGGTGAGTAGTTTTCTTGTTGAGGCGTTAGGCAAATGTGGCTTAAAAAATGTTGCTATGATTTTGCCGTTTTTTGATGAACGTAAGTTTTTGGATTTTGTGCCTAAAAGCGGGCAAACGAGACAAGATTTTTTTAAGACAAAATATAATATTGCTATAAAAAATGTGCCTATAATTTGTACGATAGCTTGTTTTAATACCAATAAAAATCACGTACTTCTGGTTCGAGCGTTACATAAACTTGTGTATGAAAAAAATAAGCCTGTGCAGTTAATATTGGTCGGTCAGGGGCGGCGAAAAAAGATCCTCGAAAAGTTTGTTTGTGATTTGAAGCTTCAAGATTATGTTTATTATGTTGGATTTACTGACGATACACCGGCGATACTGTATAATTCAGATATGCATGCGTTGCCAAGCAAGCGAGAAGCTCTTGGGATTGTGAGTTTAGAAGCGATGCTTATGGGCAAGCCTGTAATTTGTGCTGATAAGACAGGCGCCCAGACTATTATTATTCATGAAAAGACGGGTTTATTATTTGAGAATAATAATGGTGATGATCTGGTTGAAAAGATAGAATATTTGCTTGATAATCAGGCGCGTGCCAAAGAACTTGGTGAAAACGCATATGCGTATGTGTGCAATAATTTTTTACAAGATACAAAACTGGCTCAGCTTGAGCAATTTTATACAAAAATTTTTGGTAATAGTGTGTGCAAAAAATAGACGTGATTTTTTAGTTCCAGTGTGTCGACAAACGGGATTAAAGTATGTACATTAATTGGCAATAGTTTTGTCATATTTTAAAGTGTTTTAAAAAAGATTATAGGAGTCACATGTCTGGGCATTCAAAGTGGGCTAATATAAAGCACAAAAAAGCAAAAGAAGATTCAGCAAAAGGTAAAACTTTTACCAAATTAGTAAAAGAATTAACTATCGCGGCGCGTGAAGGTGGTGGAGATGCTACCGGTAACCCTCGATTGAGGTTTCTTATGGAAAAAGCTCGTTCGGTAAATATGCCGATAGACAACGTCACACGAGCAATAAAAAAAGGTACTGGAGAACTTGAAGGCGTCCATTACGAAGAGATACGCTATGAAGGATATGGCCCTTCTGGTACAGCTGTAGTCGTTGAAGTTGTGACCGATAATAAAAATAGATCTGTTGCAGACATTCGGCATGTTTTTTCTAAGCATGGCGGTAATTTGGGCGCTAATGGCGTTGTTTTATGGATGTTTGAGCACAAGGGTGTTATTAGAGCTACTGGCAATATGAGTGAAGATGATTTGCTTGAAAAATTGCTTGATTATAATATTGACGATGTTTCATCACATGATAATTCGTTTACGATTACATGCGATGCTCATGATTTAGAGGTAATTAAAGCGGCTGTTCAAAAAACTGGGTTAAAAGTTGAAGATGCGGCTGTCGAGTGGTTAGCTAAAAATACCGTGAATGTGGATGATAAAAATCAAGAAGAAAAAGTGTTTAAATTTTTGGGCGCACTTGAAGATCTTGAAGATGTTCAAAATGTGTATACGAATCTTGCGTAATAAAGGAGCTTAATGTGCTTGTAAGTATGACAGGGTTTAGTACAAAAACGGCAAGTATCGATGTTTCTGGGCTGGGGCGAGTATCGTTAACGATTGAAATGAAATCGATTAATTCTCGGTTTTTTGAGCTTGTATGTAAAGTTCCAAGTGCGTTAAGTGGCTTGGAGATTAAACTTCATCAAATTTTGCAAAAAAAATTGCGCCGTGGTCGTGTGTATCTTTTTATTCGGTTTGCTGAAGATAATGAAGCTTTTGAGGCGGTAACTCCATCAATGAAAAATGTTGAAGCTTTTTTACGGGCAGCAAAATTAATTAAAGAACGTTTTAATGTTGCGGGTGAACTATCGTTGTCAGACCTTTTTCAGCAACCAAATATTTTTGTTGCAAGTAAGAGCGAGCTTACTGAAGATGAAGAAAAGATTATTTTAGATTTGATCGATCAGGCAACTGACCGTTTGATTGACGCTCGTTGTGAAGAGGGTGCTGCTCTTGCTAAAGATTTGCAAAAACGTTTTCAAATTTGTGGTGAAAAAATTGAGCAGGTTCAAATTCTTTCTGAGCAATTAATGCTGACGGTAAAGAAGAATATCGATGAAAAGTTGGTACAAGTAGAAGCTGGTGATGAAGTTGCAAAGCTTCAGTTGTCAGATCTCTATGCGACAATTAATAAAGTTGATGTTCACGAGGAAATTACACGGTTCAAGAGTCACTTAAAAAGTGTTGAAACGTTATTGGTAAGTGATGAGAAAAAAGATAACGGTAAACGCCTTGATTTTACGTTGCAGGAGCTTTTGAGAGAAACAAATACAACGATGGCTAAGTGTTCACATTACGATATAAGTTCTGTGTGCGTTGACGTTAAAGTGGAACTTGAAAAAGCACGAGAACAAACTCAAAATATCGTATAATAGATGCAGAATCATATGGTTTCTCAATTGGTTAGCCATGAACTGTTGCAAAAAAGTAACAAAATTCTTTTTTTGCCACATTTAGCAATAGGTGATTATGTTTACTTGCAGACGTTTTTTAAAGCGTTTGCGCAACAATATCCACATATTAAAATTGATGTATGGGTTGATAAAGGGCGTCGAACTTTTTGTTTTTGGCGTTGGCGTAGATTTAAAAGTTTTTCGTTGTCTGATTGGCTTAACGCGACCCCGTTTTTTAATAAAATTTATGACCAAACCTATTCACCTATAGATCGAGCTCGGTCTATTAAACAGGCAATAAGTGAACAGTACCCAGTAGTTGTTTCTCTGGCTACTTTACGATCTTATGAATTCGCGTGTTTGGCTCGTGAAATTAGCCCGAAAGGTTTTCTTGTCGGGATTAAGCCGGAAATAAAGAAGTATCAAATCTTCAAAAAACGTATTTTTGCTAAACTTGATGCTTTTATTTCTCCTAATATAAAAGAGATAAAGCATATAACTGATTTATATGCATATTGGTTTGAGCAATTATTTAATGTTCGGCTTGTTGGTGATCAGTGTGCTCCATATATCGATATTCCTAAAGTATGGACCATATATGCAAAATTACGGTTTTTAAAGTATGGTATTGGTAAAAAACAAAAGAATTTTGGCAAAGTATTTTTTGTTAATGCATTTGCTAAGAATAAAAAACGTGATTGGCCGCTGGAAAATTTTGCTGAAATTATTCGAGTTATTAAAAAAGCTGATGAGTGGCGTGATGTAAGTTTTATTGTTAATGCGCCACCAGAACATTATGAATCAGTTACGATATTTTTTAAAAAGCTTGGTTTTAACGATGTATTTGTTTGTTCGGCTACAGAAAATTTTTTTCAATTACCTGCGATAATGTCCTGTTGCGACTTAGTGATTTCTGTTGAAACGTCAATTATACATTTGGCTAGTGCTCTTGGGGTTCCGGTTGTTGCTCTTATGCGCCAAAAAAACCCTGAATGGGCGCCTTTTGATACAAAAAACAGCTTTATTGTGACAACAGAAAAACGGTCACAGTCGATTAGAGCTATCCCATGGCAAAAAGTGTACGATATTACTATGAAGTTTGTGCAGGAGCGCTTGGGTTAGGCTTTGAAAGAGCGCGAAAAAGCATATCTTTATTTTATTCGTTAAATTTGATAGATTAAGCCAATAATTATTTTTTCGTGGGTTGCTAGCTCAATGGTAGAGCGACAGACTCTTAATCTGCAGGTTCAGGGTTCGAGTCCCTGGCGACCCATATCCGCAAGAGTGGTGGAATTGGTAGACACGCTGGCCTTAGGAGCCAGTCCTCGAAAGAGGATGGGGGTTCGAGTCCCCCCTCTTGCACCAATTACTTGACCTTCCCCTTTTTTATTTGATTATATGATCTTGTGAGTACAAGTTTCTTTCTACGCAAAATAGTAAAATTTTGATGGGAGAACAGGGCATGGATGTAAATCAAATAATGGAGCCTTCTTTTGAGGGGTCTATGGGGAAAGTTTATCCTGAGGCCGAAAAAAGGGAGAAAGAAAGTTTTCTAACGTTTACGCTTAATTATGTCTCGTCGCGTTTTTCTATTATAACAATCACTGTTGAGCCGGAACTAGTTGCTGTAGTTCATGCGCAAACAATTGAATTATTTAAAAGAAAAAACTATTCAGGTTTTGGTCAAAAAGAAGTCCCACAAGAGTATTTAGAGGACAATTTTAAAGGAGAGATAGAGAAGAAAATAAAAGATTTTCTTTTTAAATACAAAGTTATGGGATATTTGTTCGAAGAGATTATTGATCGTAAAATTCATGTATCTAATTACCCAAGGCTAAAAGATGTCGAAGTAACGCCAGAAAGAAGAGTTTTGTACCACTTTAATGTTTCGCTCGTTGAGCCATTTGAATTAAAAGAATGGAAGCATTTCTCTTTTAGATCTCCAAAGAGAAAGAAATACAAAGATCTTGATAAACAAGTTGTAAATTTTATGGGTAAAGAGATTATCTCTGATAAAAAACAGCAAAGCGAAATTGTCGAAGAAAGCGATTGGGTTTGCCTGAAGTCGACGCTTGTTGATCGAGCTGGCCAGTTTCTTGATAAAGAAGTTTCGGGGATTTTTTGGATACGTATAAAAAAATATGAAGTAGCTGACCCGTTTCAAGAGCTTTTTTTGAATAAATCTATTCAGCAAGCGTTTATTACTGACTGTTTAGATCTGGGCAGTGAGGCTGTGTATGATTATGATAGTTATCAGTATAATTTTTTGATTACGATTAGATCTATAGTAAAAGGTTCCTGCTTGTCTCTCGATGTGCTTAAGTCTACGTTTAAGTTGAAAAATAAAGCAGAGATACATAATAAGTTAATGGAAGTTTTTTCTTATCGCGATGATCTTTCTCAGCGCAAAGCAATTATAGAAGAGTTATTTCATATATTCTTATCTAAACATAGATTTGAAATACCAAAACATTTAATTTTAAGGCGCCAAGAAGATATTTTAGTAGCTGTCAAAGAACGTCCTGATTATCAGGTCTATAAATCGCAAAAAGATTTTGAATTATATACTGAGCTTTTGGCTGAAAAACAGCTTAAAGAAGAGTTTTTAATTGATAAAATTGCGTATCAAGAAGATGTTAAAATTGATTTTAAAGATATCCAGAATTATTTGCACTTGTTTAATAACAGTAAGTTGCGAGAGTTCGTGTATTTTAAACCGGTTATCGAAAAAATTGATCAAGTAAACGTTCCGTTTAATGAGGGAACGCTTAAGCATGCGGTCTTGCGTGAAAAGACGCTTAATACTGTTATTCACATACTTACGCGCTAGGCAGCGTGGTCAGAATTATTGCTCAATACTTGAATTATCGATTCATATTATGCAGTAATAAAATAAACGTTCTTACATGCTTACATGTGAATATGTAAGTATGAGCATAATTATTTATCGTTTGTTTTAGGGGAGATAGTATGAAGTCTGTACCGTTTCGCTTGTATTTGTGTTTTATCTTGATTTTTATAGTTCTTGGTATTGGGACGGTTAGTTTACAAGAAATTATTGGAGATGCTACAGGATCTCGTGTTGCAGAATATGTTGGGGCTCCTGATAGTGCTTCTGTTCCACTTGCGCCTGCTCCTGCGCCAATGCCAATAATTTCACAGCCAATTCCATCAGCATCGTCTGGAACTCAAAAGCCATTTTGGGAAGAGCTTACTGAAGAGAAACGTGGTGAGCCTAAATTTTCTTTTGATATTGCGATCCCGCGTATTGGTACGTTTATTCTTAAAGGGACGCTTGATCTTGATGTCGGCAAGTATTATTTTACAGGGGCGCTTAAAGACCCTCAGCCATTAATACTTGGTGCGCTTGTTTTGGCCCCGCCATCGGCTGCTTTTTCTTCTCAGTTTGGTTTGCAAGTTCATGGTAATGCTTCGTTATTTGGTAAGAAATATTTGTTTAGTTTAGACAAATTTATTCCTGGGCAAGATCTTATTTTTAGTTTGTTGGGCGAGCAGCCGCTTGAGATTCCAATTTTGCCTTGGAAAAAGTTAACGTTTAAAAAATTATATCTTTCGCTTGGCTTAAAAACACAAAGATTATTTGTCCGTACGTCACTTTTTTCTAAATCGGGTCAAGAAGATACTGAATTAAGTATTGGGCTAGATAATGCTGATGGGTTTCTTGAAGCTAAAGTGCGAGAAATACGTTTATCTTCTATTATCCCCCAATTTGAAAAAACAATTCTTGATTCTGTTGTGACGCGTGATGTGCTTATTCAGGTGAGTAAGTTATTTAAAAGTCCAACGTTAAAGTTGGCTAGTACTACAGATTTTACAGAACTTGGTAGCCAGTTACCAGTTAAATTAGACTTAGGAAAAGTGGCAACTTCTTTAACGATATCTTCTATCGGTCAAGTAACGTTTGATGCTAAATTGGGGTATGATAAGCCTATTTATCCATTCAAAGAATTAAAGATCCCCGGGCTTGAAGATGTGAATATTAAAAATGTTGGGCTCGGCTTTGATTTGAAGCAAAAGCTTTTGTATTTATATGGCACCGGTACGTTGTTAAATGTCTCGACGACACTTTGTATTAATAAATTTCCTGACTTTTTATTGGTAACAGCGAATTTAGCTAAGGGCTGGAAAATTTCGGAAGCTATTCCCGCAGCAAAAGGGACGCCGCTTGATGAACTTGATCTATCAGGGGCTCAGTTTATTGTTTCAACAAAAAGCTATCGCGATGAAAAGCTTAATTTGGACATTAAAAAGGGCATAAATCTTGTTGCTAATATTCCGTTATTAAACGTTGTCTTGAAAAATATTAAAGACGAAGAACAGCGGGCGCAAATAGCTCAGACTCTGAGTAAGATGCCAACAAGTTTACAGATAGTTGGGTCGATTGGTACAAGTTTGCCTGATCTTATGCTTACTGTAAATATACCAATGCAGTTGGGTTTTGAGATACCAAAAGGGCCTGCGTTTTATATTCAAAGAATGGCTGCTCGTATTAGTGGTGATGGGCCATCGGCGAGTGTTCTTGCTTCTATTGGAGTCCGTCCTACCCCACAAGACCAGTTACTTGAATTTACTGGCGCGTTTCAAATGGGAGTTCAAACGGCTAGTTTAGCTGCCAGCATGAAGGGCATGTGGGTTGATCCTCTTGGCATAGCGACGTTATTACGTTTAAAGAGAGACAAATTGGCTATTTTTGATCTTGGGCTTGAGCTGGGTATTGATTATAAAATTTTTCCAGCGTCAGGTGTGCCAACAGTGTTTGGAATTACTGGAGGGCTTAAGATAGGTGATGCTATTGCGCGTATGGCGCTCAAGGCAACATCTGATATAGCTGATCTTGTTTTACTTGGTGAGCTGTATAAAGAAGCAATAGATCCTAAGACTGGGGCTCAAGTAATAGACCCTGGAACGGGCAAAGTTAAACATGAAATGATAAAACTTAAAGATATTGTTAAATTTGCTAACGATTTGGGCATTATGATTCCGGTTAATAATATTCCAGAATTTGGGTATATGGGCGAGATTCGTTTTTGTCCAAAGGGGGCTCGAATTGGCGAGATTTATATCGAGCCGGGAATTTCATGCCGGGGCGAAATTATTATGCCGAATTTCTTTAGGATATTTGACCCACAGGCTCCGGAAAATTTCTTTGCCATGGTGGATATGTCCCTTTCTCTTGAAGGGGGTGTGAAAGCCGTAGGCGCTCTTTCGACGATTAAAATAGGCGACTTTTTTATGTTGACTGGTGCTGGGATGGACAAAAAATATGGCACCACTGATGACGGTCCTATTTTTTCCATGAAGCTTACGCCACTAGAGCAAGAGTTTTATCTTTCAGGCAAGCTTAAAGTTGGTAACGATAAATGGGGTATTTTTAAGACTGAAAGCCAGACAGAAGGGATATTTAATAAAGATGGTCTCAAGTTTATGACTAAGACGTCGTTGTTTGGTGGTATGGTTGAAGTTGCACTTGATATGAAAACAATTGGAAAAGATTTACTTTCAACAACAGATTTTGTGGTTCATGGCGATTTCAAAGATGATTTTAGAGATTTTGTTGAAAAAAAAATCATAAAAAAGATTAATGATATTCAGGCGAATGTGCGTAAAGATTTTGACAAAGCTAATGCAGATTTGGTATGGGCACAATCAGAGGTAGCAAAACTTCAAACTCAAATTAAGGCTTTGTATGATGCTCAGGGTAATAAAGCAAAAATGTGCAGAAGAATTACAGATGCTCAACGAGAAGTTGATAAGATTAATATTGAGATAGATAATACGCAAAGAGAGATTAATGGGCTTAATTTTTGGACGTATGGTGCAATGGTATGGCTTGGGCCTAAGATTGCAGCATTGTGGAGTGCTCATAAAGCAGCTATGGGCGTTTTGCAGTGGGCTAAAGTGATTGCTGGTGCGATTGAAGGTCTTGACCCTCGTATTGTGCCGTTGGAAACTGCTGAATTTACCGCACGTGAAACATTGAGAGTCGCTCAAGCAGCTGTTCAAAATACAAAAGAAGGGATTATTGATATTGGTGATGCGACTAAAGATGTTACGAATACTGTTGGTGGCATATTTAAGCTACAAAAAGCGAGCCTTGATTTTAAGATGTCTGAATTGGTTTATCAGGGCAAAATGCCACTTATTAAATTTGACGCAGTAATTCTGGGTAAACAGTTAAAAAATCAAGAAATACAAATTGATTTTAATAAGCCTGATCAGTTCTTTAATCAGATAGCTCAAATTGCGTTAAAGGTGTTAAAAAAATAGCGTTAAGATATAAGATGGCTTAAAACTGTTTAGATTTAAACAAAGCGGGCACACACGTAAACAAAACCGTGCCCGCTTTGCTTATTAGTGTGAATTAAGGGCGTAATAAAAAGCCGTTATCTTTATTAGGTGAATACCCAGTGGTCCATTTGGTTACTTTTTTGTCATTTGCGTCATAAATAATAATGTCATTATTATTTATGCGCATGAGGTCAACGATTTGTTGGAATTCTGTTTGGGCATTAATTGCAAGCGTGAAGTCTATGGTCCAGGTTGGATAGCTTTCTTTTACTTTGTTATTGATGGTTTCACGCTGGCTTTTTGTAAACCATGTAATTATTTCTTCTTTTGATTGTAATTTTTCGTTTTGTGCCTGCGTCAAAATTTCGGTGATAGGGTTGCCGTCAATTTTATCGAAGGGCTTTCGTGCATACCGTGCTGGTGTCATTTCTATATTGGGTTGAGTGTGGTGAGAGATATAAAAATGAGCAATGGGAGAGGTTGTTTGTATTCCTGAATCAGTTATCCAGTCTGCTTGTAGCGTAAGTAATCCATACTTCCAATAATTGTCTTTAATTTTTATCAAAGATTGTCCAGCGTCAATTCCTCCAATGTCTATTATGTCAAAACTGTGACTTTTTAGCGCGTTTTTATCCAAAATATAGTCGTGCCCGTGTTCGTAAATTTTAATGGTTACTTTTGTATTGTCTGGGAGCTTATCATGCAAAAGTTTAGCGACTTGTTCTTTGGATGGTTTTCCTGTAAAACCAGCTTTATCGGTAAAGTCGTTTAGGATAGTTGTCCCTATAATATTTACACAAAGATCTGTGTAGCCGATTTTTATAAGGGCATTAATGAGAAACCAGGATTGCAAAAGGCAAAACCCTTCAGCAAAAGCTGTATGGACTATTTTTTGAGATTTATTTTTATATGTTTCTGAGATGTCGTTCAGTTGGCAAAGAATGAGGAGTAATCTATTTGCCACTGGAGCATCTTCACAGTTGCACCAGTTAAATGGGTAATCTTTGTAATCACCGGTATTGGATGCGATTTTTTTTATATAATTATTAAAGAGAATTTTTAAGACAGTTTTATGAGTTTTTAGGTTTGTGAAAACTTCAAAATCGTTTTCGTTTAAACCTGGAGCGTTTGGATTATTGGGCCCGTATGTTCTTAGCTTCTCAAAAAGTTTTTCATAATTTGGACAGTCTTTAGAATCAATAATAATTTGGGGGATTCCTAGGAATTTTTGAGTTCCAGTAAGCTTTTTGCGGTCTTCGGGGTTTATTTCTGGCATGGTTGTAAGTTGTTTTTGGATCTCGTTAAGCTTTTGAGCCAGTGATACAAGCTTTTCTTTGAGCGTTTTTAGTGATGCTTGGAAGCTTTTAACGTGCAGTGAGAGATTTGCTTTGAGTGTGGGGGCTGTGCAGGTTAGGTATAAAAAACAAAGGATGTAGCTGTACGACCGGGCTGCTCTTAGATTGTTCATAGATTTTTCCTTTTTGGGTTAAAGTTTTATATTTGATTGGTTCAGAGTTTAAAATGGTAATCAATGCGAACTCAACGGTTTGTAGGTTTTGTTTGTGGAAGGGGGGAAGTTGGGTGCATAAACGCTTGCTTTATTTCGATTTCTACATTAAAATTTGAGAACTATTATTAGAGTTTTATATGAATTGAATAGCGTTTTATTTCAGTTAGGGATTTTATGTCAGTTACGTATCGTCCAAGTAATTTAAAGAGAAAACGTAAACACGGGTTTAGAGCTAGAATGGCAACGTTAGATGGTCAAAAGATCATCAACAGACGTCGTGCTAAAGGTCGTAAAAAATTAACCGTTTAATTTGAGTTTGTGCGCCGATTTATCGGTGCATAGGCACACAGTGGTTATAATGAAGTCCCGCTTTAGAAAGTTGTATTTTTTTACCAAACGAGAAATCGATTGGGCTTTCCAGCGGGCTCATTGCATTTCTAGGGTCCCGGGTATTAAGCTGCTTCAGGCTTCTGGGCTCTTTGAAGAGCCAGAAGTTGGCGTTCAGCCAGAAGAGCTGGTCGGCAAAATTCTTATTATCGTTCCCGGTAGAGCCGGCAAGGCGTACAAGCGCAATTTGTTCAGGCGCCGGGCCAAAGCGATCTTCTATGAAAATAATCTTTTTATTAAGCCAGTAACATCTATTTTGATTGTAAGCTCAAGTAAAGCTTTAGAATTAACGTATGATCA
>JBDRBF010000037.1:0-3983 GCA_043822925.1 bacterium | reverse complement strand
GGTAAAACGCTTACGGTTTGTGATGTGTGCGATAAAGCACAGTTGCCAAGAATTGTTGAGCTGATTAAAAAATGTCACAAAATCCCGTTTAAAAAAGAATTTCAAAACGCTCACCCTGAGCTTGTCGAAGGGGCTGTTTATGACAATATTCGTATTATGATGGCACGGTCTCTGGCTTACCAAAAACCATTTATTACTGAACAAGAAGTGGTAGATATAAACGATATTCTTAACCAACTAGAAGCTTATTTTTTAGATAAAGAAGAACAATATGCAGGTCTTTGCCATTGTGATCTTTTGCCTGGTAATATTATTGACGATGGGGCACAGTTATGGCTTATTGATTGGGAATATGCATCCTGGGGTAATATTTTGTTTGATTTGGCGAGTTTGAGCATCGAAGCTCAGTTTAACGAAGCGCAAATCAGAGATATGTTGAAAATTTATTTTGGCAAAAATTGGCAAGAGAATTATTATGATTTTCAGCTCGTGTGTATTCTTTTTAACTTACGTAATGCTTTTTGGTATGATCTGCGTGGTCAAGATCTTGAAGCGATAGGTGACGTTAAAATGGCTGATTATGCTCAAAGACATTTAGATCTTTTTAAAAAAGAAAGTGAGAAAATTATGAAAACACAGGTTTACAAAGAAATCGAAAAAATATTGCCATCTCAGTTTACAAAAATAGAGGGTGATACCTGTACGGTATGGGAATATGATGAAAATAAGGTTGCCGGTTTTTCATGTTCGATAGTTAATGGACGATATCCTGAAGTTGGCCAGGTAATGAATACGGCGTGTGATCTTATTTATTTTGTTCTTTCAGGTACTGGGGCTATAACCTATGCTGGTCAAAAAATTGAGCTAAAAAAAGGCGAATCGTTTTTTATCGGGAAAAATAAAGAATATTTTATTGCGGGCCAAGATCTGTTTTTTGCGATGGTAGAATTACCTAAATGGACACTTGAGCAGTATAAAAAAATAGATTAATTATGGGACTTTAGCCTGGTGTTTTTTTATTCCAGGAGGGAGATTTGAAGCTTGAAATATACGTCTTTTTATTTTATTCGTCATGGCCAAACAGATTGGAATCTGCAAAAACGTGCAATGGGACAATTTGATATCCCGTTAAATGCTACGGGGCTTGCTCAGGCTGAGCAAGCCGCTGAACTATTAAAAACTGTTGAATTTGTATCGATAGCGGTAAGCCCATTGGTGCGCGCAGTAAAAACAGCAGAAATAATTGCCGAGAAAATTACTCAGGTAAAAAATATATCTGGCCAGGTGCCTACAAATATATCCATACAAATTATTGACGAATTTAAAGAGTGCTCATGGGGAGATGTGCCACAAATGCCTGAAGGTTGGGTTAAAGATTGGCATAATCATGTGCATATTGAAGGGCTTGAGCCGTGGGCTCAACTTGTACAACGAGTAAAAATAGGGCTTGATAAAGCGTTTGAATTATCTGGGCCTGTGCTTATTGTTGCCCATGGCGGTGTGTATTGGGCCATTCAGGATCTTTTGTCTTTACCCGTTATTGAGATTGCCAATTGCGTTCCTGTTTATCATAGATCTCCTATGGTTGCTACTGAATCGTGGCTTGTGCGTAATCTTGAACGTTAAATTTGAATATGTATGGGCCGCTTGCCTATTGCCAGAGCTTTGTCGAAAATAATATTAAGTGGCTTGCCATGTATCTTCGTTGTTTTCGTAGGCTACGATTGTTTTTATGCCGCGCACTATGTTGCGTTATGCGCTTGAGCATTTTGAGCCAGAAAAGAAAAACTATTTTATGCGTGCTAAATCATTAAAAATATCTGTATACTAGCGTAAGTTTTTTTGAGTATATTAATTTAATTTTTTAGGTGCGGTTTTTTTATGAAACGTTTTATTATGTTACTTTTAGTTTTTTTGTTTTTTATAAGTACGAGCACGTCTATCTGGGCAATGAAAGAAAAAAAAGAGGCATACGTTAAAACATATATTCCTGCTTTAAATAAGCCGTTTAAAATAAGTCGCAGTAAATTGTCGTTGTTTTGTGAGTGCTCACGTTGTTTTTATCTAGACTGTAAGCGTGGCGTCCGGCGGCCAGCCTGTTTCCCTTATACACTTAATAATGCAATAGATATGCTGTTAAAAAAAGAATTTGATATTTATCGTGAAAAACAAGAAGCACACCCTCTGTTTGCGGAAAATAATATTAATGCTGTTCCTTTTAAGCACCATCGTCTGAATACGTGGCGCGATGCGTATAAAAGTACGGGCATTGCGTATACCGTTCCAAACACAAATTTAATAATTTCTGGCGGTATAGATGACGTTTGGATTGATCAAGAAACTAAAGAGTTAATAATTGTTGATTATAAAGCGACCTCTAAAAATGGCATAATTTTGAAAGACACAGATTTGTTTCCTGCTTATAAAGAGCAAATAGAAATCTATCAATGGCTTTTCCGTAAAAATGGATTCAAAGTTTCTAATACTGCTTATTTTGTTTACTGTAATGCAAAGCAAGATAGAGACCGTTTTGATAAAAAACTCGATTTCGATATTACATTTGTTCCGTATATTGGTGATGATTCCTGGGTAGAGCCGGCAATAATGGCGGCGTATTGGTGCTTGCAATATGATAAAATGCCTATGCCAGACAAAGATTGTTCGTATTGTGCGTATCGACTTGCGATAAAGAATCTTTGTGATGCGAGTGTGCATTCGAAAAATTTATAATATCGTTGGTTTTGTATATTAAGATGGTGCCATCAGTCAGGCCAATTAAGAGAAAATTGCTATCAGCGCTAAATTTTATGCATTTTACGTTTTTCTTTGGATTATCTATATCTCTTATCTTTTTGTTGTTCTTGGTATTTATGATGGCCAGATCGCCGTTCCAATTGCCGGTAACAAGATATTTCCCATTAGGGCTAAAGTCTGCGAAGTCAGTGTCAGCTGTTTGGGTAAAGAGAATGATCTCTTCTTTATTGGGGTTCCAGGTGACGCATCGTCCTTGATTTTTGCTTTGTGTGTGAATTTGAGTGATAGATGCTATTATGGGCCCAAAGTACAATTTTCCAAAATCAAAAAAAGATCCTTTTTGGTCGATAGAAAATGCTTTTACTGGGGCATAGATAGAAGCTGTTGCGAGTTTTTTTGTGTTAGAATTAAATGTAATACTATTTATCCAACAGTCTGAGTATATTTTTTTTCTTGCTAATATTACGTCTCTTTTTATGTCGAAAATTGTTAGGGTTCCTTCTATGCCCCCGATGGCAAGCATTTGTGCTCCTGGACTGAAGGCGCCACAGTGTATCGTTGCATTGCCGCAGGATATAGTTTGTACTATTTTTTGGTTTATAATGTCCCATATATTTATTTTATTATTGAGATGGTCGCATTCGGCTGCAAAAAAATTTTCATCTGGCGTGCAGGCGAGGCATAATATGTTTTTACCAAGTTTTGTTGTTTGGAAGGGGATGCTTTTTTTATGGGTATATTCTGGGTATTTTGTTGCAAATAGGTTGCCCATGCTCACGATTATTAAACTTACTATTGTGAGAACAAGTTTTTTTTTCATTTACTAACTCTTAATCGTCGAATTTTTTACTGCGCATTTTTTTAATGGTACCGTGATGGGATTTTTCTCGCAAGCGTGATTCTTTCGCTGATTTTGAAACACGTGTTGCCATGCGCTTTTTGGGAATAAATAAAGCTTTGCGTATTTCTTTGGCCAGTTGGGCAAGAGCTGCTTCTTTATTTTGTTGTTGGCTGCGCGACGTACTATTGTGAATAATTATGTCGCCATCAGTGGTTAATTTTGATTGCAAGTTTTGTAGCACGCGAGCTTTTTGCTCGTCATTTAGTGCTCGTGTGTTTTTTACATTCCAGCGCACGGTGATGCGCGTGTCTGTTTTGTTGACGTGCTGGCCGCCCGGGCCGCCTGCGCGACTGGTTGTTATTTCGAGTTCTGCATCGGGGATTACTAT
>JBDRBF010000036.1:0-3681 GCA_043822925.1 bacterium | reverse complement strand
AAAGTATTACTGGCCCACAAAGCCAACCCCCTTATAAAAAATGCTCTAAATAAAACGCCTATTGATATTGCAAAAGCTTCTGGCAACCCAGAATACATAGCCCTACTTATTTCAGACGAAGAAATAGAAAAAGCACTCAATAACGCTTGTATGTCTGGAGATTTAGGAACACTTAAAGAATTTCCCAATAAAATAAAGCCAGAACTAATCAACAAAAAACTCGATAATTCAAATCATACGCCTCTGCATCTTGCTATTCTCGAAATAAAAGATTCAATCAAACGCCTCAGTGTCGTCAAATTTTTAATTCAAAAAGGGGCTAACTTGCGAGCTGTAAATACAGCTGGTTCAACACCATTACATATCGCATGTTACCAAAAGGACAACGAAGAAATTATAAAATTATTAATTGAAGAAGATGACGGCCTGCTCAAAGAACAAAATGATCTCGGGCAAACAGCTCTTGATATTGCACAAGAATTAGGATATCGAAAATACGAACCCCTTTTAAAAAAGACAAAAAAACTCTCAGATGACGAAATAGAGGAAGCATTAGCCAAGGCATGCGAAGATGGCGATTTGGGAATACTTGAAGCATATACCGGCCCAATCAAAAAAAACATCAACAAAGTTTTTAATGAAGATCTACCATTTTTGCATCGCGCAGTCTCTAACAACAAACTAAACATCGTCAATTTTTTACTCACTACCGGCGCCGATATTAATCTGCAGTCTTCAATGGGTAGCAAACCAACCCCATTACATCTGGCCTGCCGAATACCAGGAGCAGAAGAAAGAATAAAGTTGTTAGTTGAAAAAGGTGCCGATATACACAAAAAGAATAATCTCGGAGAAACACCCCTTGATATTGCAAAAAAATCTAATATTCCAGAGTATCCTAAACTATTGGTAAAAGAACTACCAAACGCTGAAATAGAACGCGCATTAAACGAGGTACGTCTTTCTGGCAACTTAGGGCCCCTTGAATCCTATCCACACCCTATCGATAAAAACATCATCGATAACAACGTTAACGGTCTAACAGTTTTACACGAAGCATGCATGAAAGGCTTCTTGAATGTTGCCCAATTCTTAATTAAAAAAGAGGCTGGCATCAATGCTGTAGATCCTAAAAAGAACACCCCGTTACACCTGGCATGCCTTAAAAAAGACAACGAAGACGTTATCCGATTTTTGCTAGAAAACAAAGACATTGATCTCACCCTCAAAAATACGGCGGGACAAACCCCACGGCAAATCGCAGAACAAAACAATAAACAATACGTAAAAGTTTTTCAAGAATTCGAGGAGCAGGAATGCTCTATATGCCATAAAAAGCACAAACCTATTTCATTCTATACAACACCTTGCGACCATAAATTTTGCATACTCTGTATTGTAGAAAAAGGGTTACTCAACAAATTTGAAGAAACAGATTTTACATGCCCAACATGTAATGAAAAATTAAACCTAGATGACATAGAACAATGGTATCAACCAGAATTTTGGAAAGACCTGTCCTGGGATGATATAAAAACAGAAGCTAAAAAAGAAATCGCAAAAAAACTTGACCAAATCAAAGACCAACTACGAAAACTCTACAATATTAAAAATCGCTCACTACAAAAAGATGACGAATTAGAAAAATTAAACAAAAAGTTCAAACGAGAAATAAAAGTATTAGACAAATTAGAAGTCTGCCCATTATGCCAACTCGATGAACGAGAAGAAATATACACAACGTACTGTGGCCATAAATTTTGTTATAACTGCGTAATTCCTACTGCTATAAATTCTGTACAAAGAATGGGAACATTTGTCTGCCCTACGTGCCGTCGAGGAGTACTAAAAGACGAAGTAAATTTGGCAGGGCACCCTGTCATCGAATACGAATCTATAAATGACTCTAAAGATATCCCCAAATTAAAAACCATATGGAAAAAAGAACAGTGGAAAAAGCTCGCAGAAAACGAACTCTTGGTAAAAATAACAGAGCTCGCAGAAGAAAATTTCCCTGAAGATTATAATGGGCAACACTACAATTTCGGCTTTGGTGATACGTGGATGAACCGTACGGGCAAACGCAAAAAACATGAACAAGCTCTCAATACATTACTCAAAGATTTAAATCCAGATCTTTGCGATGAAAAAACATATAAAACAACATGCGGAGATGGCTATTTCGCGCCAAAACATGTTTTTCGTTATACATATTTTATAAAACTAGCCGTACATTCCATACAAAAAAGGGGACTGTCTCTACAGGGGAATGGAAGTTTTGAATGCCCAATTTGTCATCGAATAGCAGAAACACTCGCCGCAACAGATCAACAAAATGTAGTAGTATATAAACCAACCGAGAACAGCCTAAAAATAAACGAATTAAAAGACATTTGGAAACAAGACCCTTGGAAAAAAGTAGCAAAAGAAGAACTCAATAAAAGAATTACAGAAATAATGCCGCAAAATTTCCCAACAGATCCAGATGAACAAATGGATAAATTTGGCTTTCAAGGTGAAGATGTACGTAAAGAACGACAAGAATTACTCGAAAACTTATTAGGAGAACTATAGTGAAGAAAAAAATAATACTGGGTACCTGTCTGACCCTCATGCTTGGCCTCTTAATAAAAACGCCCCTTGTTTTTGGCGACCTAAACAAACAAATAGACACATTTAGCACATCACTTAAAACATTAAAACTCAAGCTTGTCGCCCTGGCAACAACCATAAATGACGTTAAAAATAAACTGTCGAAGCCAACAAAATCAAAAGAAGAAATTTTTGAAGATTTGGAAAACTTTTGCAAGAGCGGCGATTTTACTTCACTTAAAGCATACCCCCTCGACCTCGTTACTAAAAACATCAATCTTCAAAAAGATTTGACTAACCCTCCCCTGCTCCATACCGCAATACTATTTGGAACCCCGGAAGAACGATTGAATATCGTTACGTTTTTGATTGAACACGGCGCTCATATAAACGCAGTCGATGCCTTGGGTAAAACACCTTTACATGTGGCATGTAAAAAATTCGGAGACAACGAGCTAACAAAAAAACAAAACGAAGAAATTATAAAATTTTTAATCGCAAAAAAAGCCGACATCTCTATAAAAGATATGACCGATAAAACACCTCTTGATATCGCAAAAAAAGCTAACAATGAAAATTATATTAACCTACTTATAGCAAGAGCATTAGAAATCGCATGCGATACCGGCGACCGAGGAATTCTCACAGATTATATAGATGCTATCGCCCCTGAAATTATCAATAAAAAACTCGATTCTTCAAAAAACAGCTATCTGCACCGCGCCATCGCAAACAGGGCAATCGCTGCAGATATACGCCTCAATGTTGTCAAATTCCTGTTTGAACATGGAGCCGACGTTAATGCCGTAAATAATGGGGATAATACGCCTTTACACATAGCATGTCTCGAAGGTGGCAACGAAAAAATCATAAAATTCTTAATTAAAAAAAATGCTAACCTTGAAGCCATCAATATTATGGAAATGGCGCCCCTTGCTTATGCAGCGGTCTCTAGCCATCCCGAATATACGCAAGTTTTAACCCCAGCAAAAGAAAACTGCCCAATTTGCAGCGAAGATTACGGCCCAAACTCATTTTACAAGCTCACCTGTTGCTCTCAAAAAATTTGTTTAAGATGCTTTATAAAAC
>JBDRBF010000035.1:0-17499 GCA_043822925.1 bacterium | reverse complement strand
AGAATAAACGGGTTTATAAGTCTTTGTGAGATTTTCGAATCTTTGTGAAAAAAAAAGTTAGAAGAAACCGCCGTATACGATGAGTACGTACGGTGGTGTGGGAGGACGAAGCTCGCTTGCGCGAACTTCTCCTACCCGATTTGCGCCCAGCGGGCGCTCCGTCGGCCTTGCTCATTGGCAAGAACAAGCGCTTATAAGTTTAGTTCAAAGGTATGATGAGTTGCGTAGTGCTTCGTGAACTGCCGTATACCGAACGATACGTGCGGTGGTGTGGTACGAGGAAGTTAGATGCTTCCTCGTACCCGATTGAGTTATTTTGTGAGATCGATGAGTTCTTGGATGAGTTTTGTTTTTTTATACACATGTTCTTTGGTCAAAAAGTCTTCATCTTGTAATACTTTTTTGAGGTTCAGTACAACAAACTTTTTATTCGATGTTTTCATGCACAAAAAGTTTTTATCTTTTTTAGCTGCTTGTCTAAAATCTGCGAGTGTTTTGACCGGTGTATTGTTAACTTCTGCTAAAATATTGCCCGGGAATATAGTGCGGGCATTATATACCTGTGAATTTGGAAGTACGTTCGTAATAATTAAGCATGGTTCAAATTGTGAATCGCGTTTTCTGTAGTTTATTAAGAACGGATTAACTTCTTCAAAATATGTTGCATGATTTAGTGAGAGTTCCATTACAACTAAGCCCCCGATAACTTCGTAGTCTATCGTTTCAAATTCAGGGAATATGATGCGTACAGGAAGTGGGGTTAGTAGATCGAACGAGAAGTTTAGTTCTTTTTTTTGGCCGTTACGATAGATAATAATATTTATTTTTTCACCAATTTGGAATCTATTAACAAGCGCTGAAAGAGGCACTTTATCTTCGCTCCAGTCAACGTTTATTTCTCCGTACATATCTATGTCATATCCGTTGACTTGATACCACATGTCGCCTTCTTGTATGCCTGCTTTATCGAAAAGCATGTTTTTGTATACGCAGGAGATATACAGGCCTCCAGGTTCAGGGTTATTTAAAAACGTGAGCATGTCTTTGGTACCATAATTTAAGTCGCAACCGAGCATCGGCTTGCGTAATAGTGTGACGCGAAATAAATCGTTAATAATACTTTTGACGTCGCTGATCGGGATAATATACCCAATGTTTTGAGCATCCGGTATTATGGCAGAGTTTATGCCAATTACGTTGCCTGTATCGTCAAGCGATGGCCCGCCAGAATTGCCAGGGTTTAATGCTGCAGTTATTTGGATAAAAGATTCCCCCATAATATCTTGTCGGCCACTGACGATGCCTTGGGTACTTTTTAAAGCATCTTGTCCGAGTGGGTACCCAAGTGTTAAAATTTCTTGTGTGCGAATTATTTTATCTGAGTCGCCGAGTGTGAGATATTTTATGCCACCAAGTTTACTGGTTACGTTTTTGTATGCTTCTTCTGTAAGTTTTAATAAAGCTATATCTCTTTTTGGGCATGCGCCGGCTATTGTTGCATTGAAGCGCTCTTTACCAAGTGTTGGGATTTGTAGCTGGATGCTCGCTGCTCCGGCTATAACATGATAGTTTGTTATTAAGTAGCCTTTGTCGTCAATAAAAAAACCGGTGCCGTAAGCTTGTTGTTGATCGGGAGATTTGTATGGTTCTATCCAATTAAATAAAGTTGCTTGGACGATAATTTGTACGACGCTTGCTTGTGACCCGTGTCCATTACTCATTTACTTTCTCCCTTTTTTTATTTTTTATACGCGTATTAATTTGGTTCTTGGACTTCCTGTTCTTGAGCTTCTTGCATTATTTGCATAATTGGCGTTTGATTTGTTGGTGGCACTGGAGGTTCTGGTGTTACCTGAGTTTCAGGTATTATTGGTGTTTCTAGTATTTCTGGTTCAGGTTCAAATGCTTTGAAAATTTCAGATTTTTTATAAAAATAACGTTTAGTTAGCGCGTCTTCTTGTTTTATAATTTTTTTCATAGAAAGAACCATGAATTCTTTGTTTTCTGTTGCGATGCTTAAGAATTCTTTGTTTGTGATTACAGCGGCTCTCAGGTCAGCAAGTGTATTAACTGGAATGCCGTTAATTTTTTTTATTATGGCAGCTTTTGAGATAACGCGTGCTTGTTGTGCTTGCGAATTGGGTAAAATATGGGTGATAATAAGCCGTGATTTATATTGATGTTCGCGTTTAGTGTATTTAATTAACATGGGGTTTTTGTTCTGAAATATGTCAATATGATTGAGTGATAGTTCCATGATAACTAGGCCGCCAATAATCTCGTAATCAACTTTTTCGTATTCTGGATAGATCGTTCGTATTGGTAGTTCTGGTTGAAGATCAAAGTTGAAAGAAGTTATTTTTCTTTCTCCGTTGCGATAAAAATCAATGCCAATTTTTTCGCCTAATTTAAGACGATTGACCAGGGCTGTTGCAGGAACTTTATCTTCAGCCCAGCTTACTTGTGTTTCACCATATAAATCAAATACTCGACTATTGATGGAATAGATCATATCGCCTGCTTGGATGCCTGCTTTTTCAAGTAACGTATTCTTGAATACGTGTGAGACATAGAGTCCACCTGGTTCAGGATTATTGAGAAATTTAACGAGTTCTTTGGTGCCTTTATTTATGATGCAACCAAATGATGGTTTCCTGAGTAAGCGTACTTTGTGCAAATCTTTAATAACATTTTTGATGTCGTTAATCGGAATAATATAGCCGACACTTTGAGCTTTTGAGACGCCACAAGTATTGATGCCGATCACCTCGCCTTTGGAATTGAGTGACGGGCCCCCTGAATTGCCTTTATTTATTGCAGCTGTAATTTGAATATATGACTCGTTATCTATATTTTCTCTGCCGCTCACTATGCCTTGAGTGCTTTTGAGTTTTTCTTGGCTGAGCGGGTATCCGAGAGCAAGTATCTGGTTTGTTCTGCGTATGATGTCAGAGTTTCCTAGGTTTAAGTGTGAAATTTTACCAAGTTTATTGATAATTTGTGTGCGAGAGATATCAGTGAGTTTGAGTAATGCTAAATCTCTTTCTGGGCAGACGCCAATAACTTTTGTTGTAAAGCGTTCTTTTCCGAGTGTTGGTATTTGGATTTTTATACTTACTGCTTCATCTATGACGTGAAAATTTGTTAATAAGTGGCCCTGATTATAGATAAAAAAACCAGTGCCGCATGCGCTGCTTTGATCAGGTGTTTTGTACGGTTGCTCCCAATTGAATTCTGAAACTTGAGAAAAAACTTGGACGACGGTGTCTTTTGCTCGTTTTTGTACTTTTGCCCAGTTTGGGATATATGTCGTAATATCATTGTCATCATCTTCGGCAATATCAAAATCTTGAGCATCAAAATCTTGTGCATCTTGGGAGTCTGTTTCTATGGGATTTAGTTGCGGATAAGCTTTGCTGTTTATATTTGATGGACTGAATAATAATAAAATTATACATACTATATTAAATATATATTGCAGTTTTTTTTCCATTAAATTTTTCATAGTTATCTTTCTGTTTTTAGGTCTCTCTGTTTGAATTGCTTCCAATATGTTTTATGCGTACTTTGTGCGTGAATTATTAAAATAGCGCATTTATTGTTTTATAAAAACATAAAAGAGCATGAAAATTCAATGTTTATACTGACCCCATAAAACTAGACAGGGTAACTTGAGAATTTAGACATCAAAAAACATGAACTATAAAAATACGCCTGGGGGGCATTGATATGAATGACAAAACAAACAAAATTCACAGAGATAAGTTTAAGTTAAAAGTTGCGTTGGCAGCTATAAAAGCTGATAAGCCAGTGGCTGAATTATGCCAAGAGTTTGCCCTTGCCTCAAGCCAAATCTACGCATGGAAAAAGCAGCTTGAAGAACGAGGCGTTGAAGCTTTTTCAAATGGTAAGAGTGCAACAAAGAAAAGCCCTGATGCTGAAAAATTTCATGCAATCATTGGCAGGCTTGTTGTAGAACGTGATTCCTTATTGCGATCGCTTTAAATAAGGATAAACCGTGGACAACAATGACAAGCTTAAATTAACATGAGGAAGTTGAATCTAACAAAAGGTTTTGTTCGAAAGGCGTTCTCATGAATGATGGTGTGAAAAAAAATCATGATGATAAATTTAAGGCAAAAATAGCTTTGGCTATGATAAAAGGTAATAAATCGGTAGATGATTTATGTCACGAATTTAATATTTCACCAAGCCAAGCGTATGCATGGAAACAGCAACTTGAAGAACACGGTTATGAAATTTTTTTAGACAAAAGAAAGATAAAAAAAGAACCAACCTACGAAAAGCTACTTGCAGAGCTTGAACAAGTAAGGGAAGAATGCAATTTTTTAGAACGTGTGCTCAGTCGCTAGATATCCAGGTGCGTAAGCAATGGATTGAGCACGAAAGTAAATTGAGTCTTTCTAAGCGATGCAAATTGCTTGATGTCAATCGTAGCGGCTTATATTACAAACTCAAACAAAGCGATAACAAAGACGTGATAATCATGAATGAAATTCGAGGGGAATATGAACGTCATCCGTTTTACGGATATCGTAAAATTCATGAAGCACTTCTTGAAAAAAACTTTAAGCATAACATCAAGAAAACACAGCGTCTTATGACATTAACAGGGCTTAGTGCTGTTGCTCCTTATAAAAAAACGAGCATTCCAAATAAGGAGCACAAAGTGTTTCCATATCTTTTAAAAAATTTGGTAATTGATCACCCAAATCAGGTATGGAAAACCGATATCACATACATAAGAATACGTGGGGGCTGGGTTTATTTGGTTTGCATCATCGATGTTTTTAGTCGAAAGATTATGGGTTGGGCGCTATCGCCATACCTTGATTCTGAAGCATGCATCGTAGCGTTAGAGGTGGCCTTAATGCATGGAAATCCTGAAATTTTTAACAGCGATCAGGGTTGCCAATTTACCAGTGAAATGTGGGTTGGTCGCTTAGAAAAAGAAGGCATAAAAATCAGTATGGATGGCAAAGGTCGATGGGCTGACAACATCATCATTGAGCGGTTTTGGCGAAGCATTAAATATGAAGCATTGCGATTCCATGCCCTTGAAAACATTGCAGAAGTACGATTGATTGTGAAAGATTACATCAACTTTTATAATCGAGAACGGTTTTATCAGTCGCTCGACTACAAAAGGCCTGATGAAATTTATTACGCAACGTTTGAAGTGGCTATAAAATTCGATTCATTTTCGATGGTGTGTAATAGCAAATTTACAGTTCAACAGATTAGATCAATGGGGGTGCCGATGGCTTATTAAAAATTCCGAAAAGCAAGACTAAAAATTGTCTTGACTATGGGGGTCACTATAGTTTAAAATTTTTTAGGGCGTGATGGGGGGGGGATGGGAGCTTAAATTATTCGTGATTTGCGACGGCTTAAATATAGATAGCGGCTCATGGTAAAAAACTATGAGCCGCTATCTATATTTAAACGTATATTTAAAAATGTATTAAATAGGCATGTTTTCGAGTTCTTTTGTATCTTTAGTGCTTCTTTCTGCTAACTGTGAGACAAGTTCAGATTTTGGATAAAAATATATGTGTGATAATTCGTCTTCTTTGCTAATAATATCGCTTATTTTGACGGCGGCAAATGAGCCTCCAGTAGTTTCAACCGTGAGTGATTTATTTGTGGCCCCATCCAGTACAGCCTGCCGGAATTCTTGTATCGTATAAACTTTGATGCCGTTAACTTTTTTTATGATCCAATCTCCATCTCTAAAGCAGCGGGTATTATGAAATGGTGATGAGGGATATATAGTAGAGATCATGAGACGAGGTTTGAGGCGATTTTCATCGTCAGCATATTTTTTAATGAGTGAGAAATTGTAGGGTGTATTCTTTAGTATATCTATGTGGTTTAATGTTAGTTCTACAATAACCATGCCGCCGATAATTTCATATTCAAGTGGGGCATCAATCCATGGGTATATGTGTTTTATTTTGTATTGATCGGGGTTTTTTATTTCTCCTGAGATTTCTATTTTTTTACCTTGTCTGTAGAGTGTATATGTTACTACGCTTCCAAGCGGAAGACGGGCCAGATAGTCATGCGCGTTTACTTTTCCGGTGCCCCATGGGGAGTCAATGTCTCCATATTTGTCTATTTGCTTGTCGTTTATTTTGTATAAAACGTCGCTTTTTTTTATTTTATATTCTTCAGCTAAAGAGCCCTTTTCGACTTTTTTTATGTATATCCCGCCGTCAATTGGATTGCCTAAGAATTCAAGCGTGTCAGCGGTTGTTGGGAGTATTTCTAGCCCCCAATATGGTTTTTTGATAAGTGCTTTATTGCATAGTTGATCCATGATGGGGAATATATTTTTTATAGGTATAAGATATGCGACGCCTTCTATTTCTTCTCCTACTTTCTTAGAACTGCAGATGCCGATAACTTTGCCTTGTTTGTTGAGGCACGGGCCACCTGAGTTGCCTGGATTTATAGGGGCTGTTGTTTGGATGCTTTCCCCTAATGTGGTTGTTTTTCTGCCAGAAACATCGCCTACAGAAATCTTGATTTCTTCATCTCCCAGAGGAAAACCGAGGGCCATTATTTTTTGAGCTTCTAGTAGGGTGTCTGAGTCGCCTAGTTCTAAATATTTGAGTTCTTGTGTGTTAAATTTTTGTTTTATGAGGGCTAAAACTTCGTCTGCTAAACGTAATTTAGCGACATCTTTGTGCGGGCATCCGCCAATAAAAATAACGGGGAATCGTTCTTTACCTAGAGATGGTATTTGTATTTCTAGAGATACTGACTGCGCGACAACATGGTAAGCAGTGAGTATGTCGCCGTCGTTATTGATGAAAAAACCGGTTCCTGTTGAGCTAAAATTTTCAGGCATTTTGAATGGTTCAAATAGATTGTACTGGCAACCATATGCAAAAATTTGTACGACAGCGTCTTTTTTTTGTTCGCAAATTTCGCTCCAGCTTTTTTTGGGTTCTTGAGCTTTTTGAGCTGTTTCTTGAGTTGTATGTCCTGTCAAAGCGTTTATGTTTATATCGAGTGTATTATTTCGCGTTTCTTCTGGTGTTGCACTAAATAAGTGCGACGAGAACGTTATAAATATGGTCAAAAAAGTATGTATAAGAGTACATGTAAACGTATGTGAAAAACGTTTTGTCTTTTTCATAGAGCCTCCGTTAAAATTTTTTATTTTGTTAACTTAAGCATATCGAGTGAAGTTTTTGTGTCGTCTGAATTTGATTCCCAGGCTTTGCACGAGGCTTGGCCGGGCACAGCAGTTTTTAAGTCCGGAGATATTTTATCCCAGACGACTAGAAATTGCTCAAAAGAAAGCTGTTGAGCTCTTAGGTCAAGTAACGTTTCTGTAAGAGATTCATGATGAAGAAAGTTTGTTGCTTTGATATTATTCCTGAGCGTTCTGCGTGGAAATTGAAAGCATGTTTTTAAGAATTTCCAAAAGTTCTCTTCGTCTTTGATAGGTGTAACTTCGAGTTTTGGTTTAAAGTGAATCAAACGAGAATGTACTTTTGGCGGTGGGCTGAACGAGCCTGGTTCTATTTTCTCAAGTAGCTTAAACGTAAAATGATATTGTAAAAACATGCTTGTTGGACCATATGTTTTTCCCCGTGAAGAAACTATTTTTTGCGCTACTTCTTCCTGAACCATAACGACGCCTTCTTGAAAGAGGGCTTTATCTTTTTGGAGCATGAACATGATGGGGAACGTTATTTGGTATGGCAGGTTAGCCAGCAGTACTAATGGTTTAGTTTTATAGAGAGGCTCAAGACTTACTGTTAAGATGTTTTCTAGCACAATCGTAAGGCGTGGGTCTTTAATTTTGTTTTTTACAAACTCGACCCATTCAGGGTCAATTTCGAAGCATGTTAATTGTTTGCAGCGTGTTTGATTAAGTATTGCCTGTGTTAAGAAGCCGTCACCACAGCCGATTTCCATGACTGAAGTTTCAGGGGTGATGGTAACGCTCGAGATCATGTTGTCGACGACTGATTGTTTGCGTAAGAAGTGCTGCCCGAGAGATTTTTTCTTTCTTGGCAGGTCATGCTCTTCATCTTCTAAATTACGTAACTCACGCTTATTTATTGCGTCGCGCTTAGGATCGTACATGCTATTTTTTAGGAATTTTATATTTTTGTTTTTCATAGACTCTAGTATGCCAGATTATATAGGAAAAACCAGCTAAAACGCCTGTTTTATTAATGGCTTTTTAGTCCTGAGATGCCAAAAAAGCAACTATTTGAAAATAATTTGTCTTTTTGTGATTGATTTTTTGCCAAAAAACCGTATATTAAAGGGGTAATTTAATCTATTTGAACTATTCGGTCTTTGAAAAATTTGTGTTGGGGGCGTCACGGCTTCGACGTATTATGAGGTGTTTTGAGAGCATGCCGAGCTTTGTATGGAAACTCGTAAAATAAACATTCAACAAACAATAAATGCAAACCAAAACATGGTTGCTCAGGACTTTAATGCAGCGGTGGCTTACGCCTAAACTGTACTTTAGTCCTCTTGTGAGTCCGGTGTGTCTGTTCACTAAGCTCACTCGTATAAAATGACAGGACCTTTTTGCAAGACTTCTTAGTTGTGTGGCAAAATTGTATCACTGAACTGACTCTTACTATTTTTTATGCCTTTGAGGAAGGTAAGAGAATATTCAAGGGATAAGCATGTAGCGCTTGGAATTCCAGGTTTTGCGGACATGGGTTCGACTCCCATCGCCTCCACCAACTTTTTTATCTTATGCCCCGGGGTTAAAACCCCAGGCTAAAACAAGTTTCGTGCTATTCAGCACGAGGAACCAGGATTTTCTGTAGTCGGGATCTGGGGTCAAAGTCCATATTATTATATATTAAAGATAATTTTGTTGTTTTTGCCATGCAAAGGGCTCTTATGAGACAGGAAAAAATAGAAGTAAAGGCGCTTGCTCAAGAACGGAGAGATATAGCCAAAGCTGCAGAAATTTTACACATGACGGTGAGTAAGTTTGTGCGAGATGCTGTTATAAAGAGGACAAAAGCTATTATCGAGCAGCAGGATGATATTGTTTTGTCTGATAAAGATAAGAAAATTTTTTTACGAGCGTTAGATGCCACAATAAAGCCAAATCTGCGGTTACGTAAGGCAGCCAAACAATATTTGAAGAAATAAAAGGGGCTGAGTTTTGGATAAAACAATAGTTTCGATTGTTCTTGCAAAACCGTTGGCGTATAAAAATTTTGATTGTGGCGTTGATGTTCTTAATCGGTATTTAAAACAGTTTGCCAAAAAAAATGATACTTTAAACGTAGGTCGAACATATGTTTTGCTGGATTCTGGGTGTGTTAGCGGTTTTTATACGGTAAGTATGGGGGAGATTCGGTTTGAATCACTAACTGAAGAGTCTCGTAAAAAATTGCCTCGTTATCCGTTGCCAGTGGTTAGAATTGGTCGTTTAGCGGTTGATAAAGACATGCAGGGCAAGGGCTTTGGCAGACATCTTCTTATGGATGCCTTATTTCGTGCCTGGAGGGTATCGCAGGAAATTGCTCTTTTTTCTGTGGTCGTAGATGCTAAAGATGAAAGCGCTAAAAACTTCTATTTACGTTATGGATTTGTCCCATATAGCGATCGTGATTTTTCTCTTTTTTTGCCGATTACAACTATCCAAAAATTGTTTCAATAAGTATGTAGCGCTTGGGATTCCCGGTTTTGCGGACATGGGTTCGACTCCCATCGCCTCCACCAACTTTTTATCCCGCGTTAAAACACGGGGCTAATATAAGTTTCGTGCTATTCAGCACGAGAAAACGTTACCCAATTTTCTTTTTTATCTCTTGCATTGCATCAGCTAGTTTTATTAAAGACTTCTTATATATTTCAAGCGTATTTTTTAACTGATTGATTTTATTAGTTATTGGGTCTTTTTTTTCGTATGGTTCGTTTTGTATGTCGGCGCGTTCGTAAAAGAGAATATATGGCCCGCCGTCTTCAGTCGTTTGTTCTGCTATAGTTTCGATTTGATCATCGGCTGGTGTTACATTGCTGTCGTCATATTTCCACCAATGTCCATCCCATTTTGCATATGTGTAATAATGGCCGCCACCGGTTCCACCTGAGTGTATGACGATAGCATAAAGATTATAGGTGGCATTTTGTCCGTTTAGATATTTAGACATATCAAGATTATTAACAGGAAAAGTAATTGGGTCAGTAATTTTTTCGTCTAACCCCCCAGATAAAAAGCGCTTGAGGTTAATAATGAGTATTGGTGGTAATTTTTGAAATATTATTTGTTTGAATGATTTTGTATTTTTTTCCCCTAGGTTTTTACAGGCTTCGCAGTTCCAGAGGTTGTCTTGAGTTAGTTCTTCTTTTTCTGTGTATTTTTGAAGACATTCATCGAGCGTTGTGTATGTGATGCGCGTTAATGGATCTACTAATGGATCTACTATTGGTAATTTTAGTATGTAGTCTTGAGCTTCAGATTTTTTGAGGTGGTTTTTTTCACATGAGACTGTTTCTTTTGTTTTTATTTCAAAAATATCTGAGAACGCGGCTTGATGTTTTTGGTCTTTATTTTTTGTTTCAATAAAACTTTTCCAGTCTTTATTTTGTATGTTTTTTATAAAATTTTTATAAATTTGTCCTGTAAGATTTATGAATTTAAGTCCTGTTTTTTTAAATTTGCACAAATCATTAAATAACGTGTAATAATCGTTATTGGTAATAGGATCTTCTTCTTTTAGTTGCATCCAGCTGCGTACTATTTCGTCTATTATATCTTCGTCGTATTTATTAAAAAAAACTTTAAAAAAATGACCTGCTTCTTTTTCTTTTTCATCGAGTTTCTTTCCGAGTAATTTGGTAGCGATGGTTTTATTGATTAAATTAATAAGGTCTTTAGGGCCTATGATTTTGTCATCTAAGAGTTTTTTTGCTTTTTCAAATTTTCCTCTGTCTAGGTTTATTTCTTGTCCCTTTTTTATTCTTTGTTCTAAGAAGTTTGTAAACTTTTTAGTTTGTGGCAATCCAGATAGTATTATAGAGGATAGTTGTTTCTCGAGCTCGTATATAATACTCTCCAATTCTTTTTTTTCGATGCTTTTTGTGAACCATTCTTTTATTGTTTTTTCATTGTGAATTTTAGCGCTTTCTGTCGTTTCGAAATCGCGCCATATTGACTCGAAAAGTTTTTGTGCATTAGTATAATTTTGAGATCCAGAATTAAAGTTTTGGGTGAAAAATAAATTTATTTCATCTTCCATTTTAAGGCGATATTGCCTTTTTATTTTGATTATGATTAAAAGGGACGCTAAGAATTCACTCGCATCTTGTTGTTCGTTGGCCATATCTTTTATATTTTCAGGTGCATCAGCGTGAGAGGTAATCGTCTTTCGAAATGCTTTCGATCCTGTTTTGATGTTATTTGCCATTTCATTATCAAGTCGATTTTTTATTTTTATAGCGACAGATTATTTGTAATCATTGAGTGTGTTTTTTCGTAAAAAATTACGAAGAGGCTTTGTGTGAAAAAGTGCTTGCATGGTTGCATTTAAGAAGCAGTCGTTTCCGTTTTCGTTAGAGCAACCAGCATTTGGTGAGGCTGGGGGCTTTTGTGCAGAGACTTGGGTGGTGAATAAAAGAAAAAGACAGAAAAAAAGACGTGATAATCGCGTGATCTTCATACTACTCCTGCTTATCTTTTAGAACAGTTTATGGCCCTGGCTTGTGCTTATTAAATTTTACTCGTTATCAAATTTAACAGCTATTGGACTTTGTGTTTTATTGTTCGGGCGCATAGTAACAACATTTTGTGGGAAAGCGAATTCAATATTTTTTGCCTTAAACGATTTAAACATTTGCTCACGAAGTTCCGCTGCGATATCCCATTGGTCATTAACGCGACGGGTGCTAATAAATGCGCGGACCATAAAATAAAGAGCTGATTCTTCAAAGTTTTCTAGTCGAATAATAACTTTAGGGATGCGCAATATAGCGGCATTTGTTTGAATAACTTCTTGAATTGTTTTTTTTACTAGATCTATATCAGAGTTATAGTCAACGCGTATTTCTACTTCAAATCCGACAGCAAAGCGTCCTTTTCCCCAATTGCATATAGTTTTTGAAACGATATCTTTGTTTGGGATAACAATAGAATGCTTAAATCTGTTTGAGACAATAGTTGTGCGAGCATTAATTTTTTGGACGACGCCTTGTGTATGGGCTTCGTTGTTTAGGGTAATTAGATTGCCGATTTCTATTGGGCGTTCGATTAAGACAAAGAGCCCTGCGATAAAGTCTGAAGCGATGTCTTTGATGGCCAAACCGACTGCAACGCCCAAGAACGTACCAATGTACCAGAAGAGTGTTTCAAGATGTATGTACATAAGGCCTAAGAGCGTTACGAGCGAGATGATTGTATAGTGCAGCATTTTTGAGTACGTGTTTTGGGCGCCAGGTTCAGTGCGTAAAATTTCAAATAATTTTTTTAAAATAAACTTATGAATAATTGAGGAGATAAATATACCGGAGACAATAAACATAATAAAAGATAAGAGTTGTACAAGGCCAAGTTTGTATTCGGGTGTGATTGGGAGTACCCAACGGTCAGAAAAAGCTTTCCAGATTTCTGTGAGGGTATATTCATAGCCCCAGATATATGAAATAAGTATGAATGTAATAAGAGAGAGTGCTATAAAGCTAACAATAACAAGTATGCCATAATAGGTTTTTGCATATTCAAACTTATCTACGATATCGTCATCTTCTTCTTTGACGAATAAGAAGATTGATTGTTTTCTTATATAGTTATGCGTAAAAAATAGAGCATAAATAAAAAACACTGTCGATGGAACGGCAAAAGCCAGATACCAGGATAAATTTAAATACCCGATATATGGATTAGCGAGAATAAGCAGGCCCATTAAAAATATAAATACTGGATAGTAGTGTTGGTCTATTTTTTTCTTTATAAAAATTAAAAATTTAAAACTGGAAGGGATAATACGGAGCACGTCTTCTTTGCTAAAAAAGAGTAATAAAATAACAACAAGAATAAGTGAGTAGGCTGCTTTTATAACGTTTGGCAAAGTTGTTGGCTCCATTGGGAAGTATGCTAAAAAAGCGAGCTTGAGCGGGATTAATATAGCTGTCGAATAGCAAAAAGACGATATAAGCAATAAGAATCTGTCCTGTAGTTTTTCTGCAAACAATAAGAAACTGAGTTGTTTATTGAGCTCTTTAAGCATGAGCAATAACTGGCGTGATAAGTAGAGCATTGTAGGAATAGTAAGTAAATAAAACAATGTAATGTAGTACGGTTTTGCAAAAAATCTTAGAGAGAAAAAGATATATCCAAAGTCAAAAACTATGTGTAAATATAAGAAAGTCCAGAGAGAGATTACAAATAAGTGCTCGAGTGCGAATTTGACAATCGTGACGCCCGTATTAAGTGATAATGAGCTGATGTGCTGTCGACCTGTCGATAAGTTTTTTTGTATTTTTTTAAGTATTATTTCCAAAATTTTACGTGTGCTAAAAAATAGGCATAAAAAGAATATTATGAAGAATATAAGCGCAAAAAAGTCTGCCCATAATATGTTTTTGAGAGAAGCAAATATGACAGAGGGGGCCAGGTGCGCAGGTGTATCCCAGAAGAGTTTTTTGTAAAACTGTTCTGCTTCGAGTAATGATTTTTTGAATGCAGGGAGCGATATTGCTTTTGGTGAGCGTTCCCAAATATTCTGTTCGGTTTTTCTGGCTTCAATAATCTCGATAATTACATCGTATTGTTTAATTATTTTTTCTTGGCGTTCGATTAAATTTGATGTATCAATGTTTTCTTGGCTAAAGAGTTTTCTTTGGCTTTCAAGATGTTTTTTTGCTTTTTCTAGATTCTGTATGGTTGTGTTAAATATTTCTTCGTCGGTTCTGTAAAGCGTGTCTTTTTTGTTTTGTATGTATGTTTTATCTTTTTCTATAAGAGCGCTTTTTTTATCAATTTCGAGTGACACGTCGGTTGATTGCTGTCTTTTGTCTAGCAACTTCTTTAAGATAGATGCATCTTCATCTCTTTTGCTCGTGAATTTGGATAGCAGGGGCCCAAAATCCTCTTTTTTTGATGCAAGTCTTCTATGTAGGTCTATACGTTCAGCCCATAATTTTTTCTCTTTTACCTGAGCATCTAGTAAATCTGCTTGTGTGTTGAGCATGCTAATTTCACGGTCAAAGGCAAAATAGAGTGATTCAATGTTTTTGAGTTCTGCTTTTGCTTGATGAGTCTGGACGGATTCTTGTCTGCCCGCGTCTTTTAGGTTTTTAATGTATTTGTTGAGTTGATCTATTTTAATATCAAGCTTTGATTTATTAGCGCGTAACTCAGTTGTTTTTGCATTAAGTGCATTTTTTATTTTTAATGCATTTTGATTTTCGTTATTCGCTTCCTGTTCAGCGTTTTCAGCATCTTTTTTTGTTACGAGTAATCGTTTTTCGATGCCTGTTAAAATATTTTTTTCTTGTGTTAGTTGATTTTCAAATAGGTCAATTTCGTCAATTTTTAGCTTTGATTCTTGTTCTAGTTTTTCTATTTTAATATGCGTGAGTTCTTCTTTTTTCTTAAGATTTGCGATTTCGTTGTTAAATATGTTTTCTGTATACCCTATTCTTTCAGCGAGACTTTGATCTTCGTCTATTGATTTTTTTAATTGTTCTTTGAGGTCGGCAAGAGCTTTATCTCGTTCTGTAATTTTGATATCAGTTTGTTTTTTTAGTGATGAGATAGTTTCTTGTTCTGACGTTTTGTTTTTTTGTACGAGATCTTTTTTGTGCTTTGTTAATACTATTTTTCCTGTTATTTCAGCTACTTTTTCTTGTTCAGCCAGTAGTTCTTGCCAGGTGTACGTTTCTTTGAGCTGTTTTGTTTGTTTTTCGAGTAATAAATCTATTATTTCTTTAACGATTTTAATACGGTTTTCGCGAGTTTCTTCTATGCTTTTATATGTATTTTCTATAGTGAGTAAAATTTGTTTTTGTTCTGTTAGAAACGTTATTTTTTTATCTAAATATTCGATTTTTCTTTTGTTTCTTGCGGGAGTTTCTGTTTTTGTTTTTATTGCTTGAGTAAGTTCTTTGGAAAGCTTTTCACTTTCGGTTTTGAGACTTATCACTGTTGATTGGGCTGTTTTTTTAAACTGTTCCAACTCTTGTTGTAGTAGTGTGAATTGATTGTCTCTTTGTTTGCTTACTGATGCAAAGAGTATGTCTTGTTGCTGTTGTTGTTGCGGTTGTTGTGAGGGCTGAATAAGCTCTAATATACAATAGGTGCTTGGTATATTGCCAAGCAGGCTTAGTACGAGCGCTAATAATTTAATATTCATACGTCTTACCCCTTATTATATTGTCACCCTGAACTATGCTCACTCTGAGCTTGTTTGTCCTCCAAAGCCACCTGGGCGTGGGAGGGGCGAAGGGTTGTCTTAAATTGTTTGTGGCACGGATGGTTCCTGATCCCATTCTCAATACATTTATCGATATACGCAATATCTTGTTTTTTTACAGTACTTAAATTCTTTGTCATGAGCTTGAGCCAGTCTAGATTGGTTTCTTTTTGTGCAAAAGTGGATATTAATTGCTGAAAGAGCGAGTCTATATGATGCTTGTTTATGTTTAGTCTATTGGCTTGTGAGTTTTCGTATAATCCAGTTAGTGACAAAAAGTGTGCAATGCAGAGCTTTTGGATAAGTATATCATAATTTTTAAAATATTTCCTGTAGGTCAGGAGGGAAAAATAATTACAAACGTGATTGTATATTTCTGGGGTTTGATCGTTTATGGGTAAAAAGTAGTAACAGAGCTCTAATAAGTGGTGCAGCCAGAAAAGATCTTCTTTTGATTCGATAAGCGGGGAATATATTATATCGCCCTGGCTTGCTGTATAGTTGTTTGGGGTTTCTTGTAGGGGCATGGCGACCATCATGCCCGGCCATAATTTTTCGCATAAAGCTTTTTGCGGGATGACAATATTTATTTTGCCATGCGCAAACGTAAGAGCGCATATTTTTTGTTTATGGGGCAAGTATCGTTTTAAAATAAATAATATCTCTTTTTTGATCATTATTTTATCGGTTTTTTTATCTTCCCAGATTTGTTCTGGGATTTGAGTTTTTGTGTCGTGATCTTTTGCTTCTTGGTTTGTTTCTTTTTCTTTGTTATTTTTTTGTTTAATATTGTGTGTTTTTCTAGTTCGGCTTCAATTTCTTGTACAGTTGGAAAACTACTTTTAAGATCTTTTGGTAAGTTTTTAAGTAGCGATGCTTTGTATCCGGTAATACCTACAGGCTTGTGAATATTTTGAAGGGCGTATTCAGCGACCAAATTATCTTTTGATTTACACAAGAGTAGTCCAATTGTTGGTTTGTCCTCAGGGGATTTTAATGTATTGTCTATGGCTGATAGGTAAAAGTTAAGTTGACCGGCATCATGAGGGTCGAATCCACCCGATTTAAGTTCAACAACAACAAAACAACGAAGTTTAAAGTGATAAAACAAGAGATCGATATAGAAATCTTGGCTGCCAATTTGTATGTGATACTGGCGGCCTACAAAAGAAAAGCCTTTGCCGGTTCGAGCGTGTAATTTTGATTCTATTTGCAGCTCAAGCACTGTTCTGCTCCAGCCATTTTCAATTGCTTTTTGTGCATACCATAAGCGGGTGTTATTGTCTTTTAATTTTGTTATAAGAGTGACGTTATGGCCCCATGGAATCGATATAAATGGTAGTTTTTCAAAAAGTCCAACGGCCCGTTGGACTTTTTCGTATGCCATGTAAAAAGCTCGCATGTAAAATATGTTTGCTCTGGAAAATCCGCCTACGCCTGGAAATTCAGCTTGTAGGTCCATTGCCAGTTTTTCTATGACGTTCGAGCCCCAATTGCAGGTTTCCTGTTTTTCAACAATTGTTTGTCCGATTAACCAGTAAAGTTTTATGAACTCTTTATTTGCCGAAAGCATTGCTTTTGTTTGAGCTTCTTGAATTCTTTCTTTGAGGGCGACAAGCGTTTCTGTATATTCTTTTATTGCTGGTATATTACTTTTACGCAGAGGTTGAAATTTTTTTTTCATATCTCTCTTTTCCCCAGTTTTTTAGTTTTTATACTCTTTGTTTTTGTAGTGTATATATTTTACCAGAAGTTGTGCAATATTTGGGGTTAAAAAAGTTTTTAGGAGACTTTTGGGGCACACGCCGTGTGCCCCGGTTTTTTGTTTTGTTTATGCGCGCCGACGTACGAAAGCTTTTAAATTGTGCTTATTTATGCCTACTCGTGAATTTTTTCCTGAACGTTTTTAAATTCGTGACTTAATTTAATAAGTTTTTCTTTTAAACACTCGAGTGCTTGCTGGAGTGATGACACGCGCTCGGCAAGAATTTCTTCATCTGTTTTAAAAAAGTCATCCTTTTTTTTAGTAAAGTCTTCAAAATATTTAGATAGCTCTGCATCTGTG
>JBDRBF010000034.1:0-44325 GCA_043822925.1 bacterium | reverse complement strand
CCCACTCTTATTTGTTGGCCAAAGAAATCAAAGATTGGGATTATCTAACGACTTTCACATTCTTTTTACCGTCGGCTACAATAAACTCAGTGACAAATACAGGCAATCTCTTAAAGATGTCGGTTACAAGCTACATGACGTTTCAAATATCTATAATTATCTCGACAAAGATTATCAAGCATTAAATAAGTTCTCAAACTACACAAAAAATACGTTTTTACAGTGGCTCGTTATAGACGACTTTTTTAATAAAGAGCCAATCATACACTATGACGGAGATATCGTTTCTAACGAAGATCCTAAAGTTATCGCTGAAAAATTAGCAGGCACTACGTTTATTTTACAAGGTTGCCCTGCTTTTGCCCCCATAAGTAACCATGATTGGTTCAAGCAATATCGCCATCATCTTAATTTATTTACCCAAGACATTGAAGGCTACTCACGCAAAGCCTGGGAACAACGGCCAGGCTGGGAAGTTACGTTTAGAACGCGTTGGGCTGGTTCACGCTTTAGCAAAGTACTAATACACGACCAAGATTTACACTCACATTTAATACATACCGGCCAACTAGTACAAGATAATGTCGAAGATATTATGCTCAAACTTCAAGATTACGTCGTCTTTGAAAACCCATTATTCATACACCTGTATGACGATAATTACCCATATACATACAAACGAGAAAGAAATATCGATTACTTTTTATGTTTTCGCCAAGATGGCGAATTATGTACCTACAAGAAAAAAGTCTTATTTTGGCACATGCAAAACTGCTTTAACTTTTATGCATCCAAATATATCTTACGGCAAAAATTATTTAAATTTTTACCTCTTGGTAGAGTAAATCTTAATTTACAAGGCGGCGGGCTTGAAACTAAAATTAACAAATTTGCACGAAAATATTTAAAACATACAAGCAGGCTTAACGTATATAAATATTATTTTGAACAAGCAGACTTTAGTGGTTTGCTCACAGAAAAAAAATGGTGGAAATCAGGAGTATTCAAATAATAGAGAAAACACATGAATAAGATGCTCAAAACAATAACTCATAACGATATAACAATAGCCATCGTTATAAAAAATAATTACGAAAAAAATGGCATATCATTTTTTACCCCCAAAGATTTTTCACAGCAACTAGCTTACATGAAGCATGATGCAGGCAAAATAATCGAGCCACACACGCATAACCAAGTAACTCGCCAAGTACTTAACACTCAAGAAGTTTTATTTATAAAACAGGGCAAACTTCGCGTAGACTTTTATGATAATATGCAGCACTATCTTGAAAGTATAATTTTAGAATCCGGCGATACTATCCTACTTGCATCTGGTGGTCACGGGTTTGAAGTACTGGAACCTGTCCAAATGATCGAAGTAAAACAAGGCCCCTATAGCGGCGATACAGATAAAACACGGTTTGCTGGAATAAATAACCCCGGGGTTAAAACCCCGGCCTCGTAAAAGCTTCATGCTTTGCCCGATGGGCGCCGCATGATGAAAAGTTATGTAGTATTTATTTCCTCGTGCGGAGCACAAAATTTGTGATAGACCGGGGTTTTAACCCCGGTGCGCTCTTGGTTAATAAAAAATAAGGGCACACTCATGAACATAAACACGTTAAAAAAAACAAACACAAAAAACAAATTTATTCCAGTAAACGAGCCACTATTTATTGGCAACGAAAAAAAGTATCTTAACGAGTGCATAGACACCGGCTGGATCTCTTCAGATGGGCCATTTGTCCAACAATTTGAAGAACTATTTGCCCAAAAAGTTTCCCGTAAACACGGGGTCGCTGTTTGTAACGGCTCTGTTGCCCTTGATGTTGCCATACTCGCACTAGGTATCGGCGCAGGTGACGAAGTTATTATGCCTACGTTTACGATAATTTCTTGCGCTGCAGCTATCGTACGCGCTGGAGCAACGCCAGTGCTAGTCGATTGTGACCCAGAAACCTGGAACATAGATGTTACTAAAATCGAAGAAAAAATAACCAAACGCACAAAAGCAATCATGGTCGTGCACCTATACGGTTTACCAGCAGACATGGACCCGATTATAAAACTCGCACAAAAATATAATCTCAAAATAATCGAAGACGCCGCAGAAGCAATTGGCCTAAAATATAAAAACAACATGTGTGGTAGCTTTGGGGATATTAGTACATTTAGTTTTTATGCGAATAAACACACGACAACAGGTGAAGGCGGCATGATTATGACAAACGACGATGCTATTAGCACAAAGTGCAGGTCGTTGCGCAATTTGTGCTTTAAGCCCGAACAACGATTTATACATGAAGAACTTGGATTTAATTATAGAATTACAAACTTACAAGCAGCTGTTGGCCTGGCCCAACTAGAAAATCTTGATTTATTTGTCACAAAAAAACAAACTATGGGCAAATTATATACACAACTATTAAGCCCTCTAGAAACCTATTGCCAGTTACCAATTGAACAAACAAATTATGCCAAAAATATTTATTGGGTATTTGGGCTTGTTCTCAAACAAAATGTCACGTATGATGCCCCACAAATAATGGCAAAATTATCTGAAAAAAACATCGGCACCCGCCCCTTCTTTTGGCCCATGCATGAACAACCAGTGTTTCACAAAATGGGTTTATTTAAGAACGAGAAATATCCCATATCAGAAAATATTGCACGTCGAGGCTTTTATCTTCCCAGTGGGCTTTCGTTAACAAAAGAACAAATAAATCATGTCGCAAAAATACTCAAAGAGACACTCTTATGAACGTATTTAATGCATATGCAAACTATTACGACCTATTATATCAAGACAAAAATTATGCCCAAGAAGCTGATTACGTACATAATCTTATCAAAACGCATGCACCACAGGCTAAAACTATATTGGATCTTGGCTGCGGGACCGGAACTCACACACGCTTATTCGCTGAAAAAAATTATACTATTCACGGCATTGACCAGAGCCCTACTATGATCGAACAAGCACATATTTTACATGCGCAAAAACAAGAACGCGCACACAATCTTTCTTTTTCTGTTGGTGATTTACGCACGCTTAATCTAGATAAAAAATATGATGTTATTATGGCACTGTTTCATGTTATGAGCTACCAAACTCAAAACCAAGACTTACATAACGCCTTTACAGCCATACATAAACACCTAAATCCTGGTGGGTTATTTATCTTTGATTTTTGGTACGGTCCAGCAGTACTTGCCCAAAAACCAGAACCACGCATAAAAAAAATCGAAAACAATACAACAAAAATCGTTCGATTTGCCCAACCCGAGCATGATATAAATAAAAATAAAGTTAACGTAAATTATACAATTTATGTACACGACAAAAAAACTACGCACATACATGAACTAGCCGAGACACACCGTATGCGTTATTTTTTTAAACCTGAAGTTGCAACACTTTTTAACGAACATAACTTTGACCTACTTGTATTTGAAGAATGGCTAACACGCAAACAACCAACTGAAAACTCGTGGGGCGTATGTACAGTAGGAAAAAAACAAACACTAAATTTATAGCACATAAACTCATGAACCAAGAGCACATAAACTCATGAATATTGGTATTTACATAGGAAACAGTCAGCCAAACGCGCAAACCGGTGGCGGCTACACATTCCAAGAATCTATTATTACAGCACTTAGCCAGCACACCAGTAAACACAATTATTATATTTTTCATGATGGAACCCCAATAAAAAAGACTGACACAAAGCTCACCTATATCCCCCTACAAAAGTTTGCCAGTCAAAAAACAGATAATATTCTTAAAAAAATATATCTCAAAATTTTGAGAAAATATTCTCACCATAAAATCTTAAACAAATATAAAAGTTTTTTAAATAAAGCAGCGCTGGACAATCACATTGATATTATGTGGTTTGTATCACCAGCGTATCGACAAATAGAAATCCCATTTATTTACACCGTCTGGGACCTACAACACAGGCTGCAACCATATTTCCCAGAAGTAAGTGTCTCTGGTAGCTTATTTGAAGATCGAGAAAAACATTATGCATCTGTGCTCCCAAAAGCGACGTATATTATTACCGGCAACCAAACCGGCAAACAAGAAATTATGACGTTTTATAATATCCAACCAGAACGCATAAAAGCTCTCGAATTCCCAACTCCCCAATGGGCACTTAACGCCTCAAGCAATAACGCAACAAACATAAACACAGCACAAAAACAAAAAACAAATATATTCGAAAAATATAAAATCACAGAACCGTATCTCTTTTATCCGGCACAATTTTGGCCGCACAAAAATCACATAGCTCTCGTACAAGCACTATACGTGCTGCGCACAGAACATAAACTCGATTTTTCGCTTGTGTTTACCGGCTCAGATAAGGGCAACCTGTCTTATATAAAACAAAAAGTACGTGAATATAAACTAGAAAATCATGTGCACTTCTTGGGCTTTGTACCAATCGAAGAACTTACTGCACTTTATCAAAACGCTTTTGCACTTACTTTTGCTTCTTTTTTTGGACCAAATAACATACCGCCACTAGAAGCTTTTGGACTTGGCTGCCCCGTAATAGCGGCTCAAGCTGCCGGCATGCAGGAACAATTACAAGATGCAGCTCTCTTTTTTGATCCTAAGAACGCACAAGATTGCGTACATAAAATTCTAGAACTCTATAACAAGCCAGAACTACGCGAGACGTTAATTACACGGGGCAAAACACACGCACAACGTTGGACAGCTCAAGATTATATAAAACAAATAGACGTGCTCTTTGATGAATTTGTACCCATACGCGCTTGTTGGAGCAGCACTGAAAAATACATACATAAGTAACGCCCCTTCAACCCTTCGACAGGCTCCCAGGCTTCGCGTGAAGCTTCGCCGGGCACCGCAGGGTGAGCGCGGGCCAAAATAACAATAATTAAGAATAAAATATGAAACCAATAATTTCAGTAATTCTCGGCTCGTATAATCGATTAAGTTTTTTAAAACTAACAATACACAGCGCCAGAGAAGAACTAACGCGTATAAACCAAGAACTAAAACAAAAAACAGAAATAATAATCGTCGACGGCGGGTCAAACGACGGAACACTCGAATGGTTATACACACAAAAAGATATAATAACAATAATCCAGCACAATCGAGGCACATGGAACGGACAAGAGATCGAGCGCAGGTCATGGGGCTACTTCATGAACCTGGCGTTCAAAGCAGCCCAAGGCGAATATATCTGCATGCTCAGCGATGATTGTTTAGTAATTCCAAACGCCATTCTTAATGGCTACAAACATGCACTAACGCAAATCAAACAAAACAAAAGAATTGGCGCTGTAGCTTTTTACTTTCGAGATTGGTCAAAAGAACAAAACTATCATGTTGGATACACGCTCGGCGATAAGCTCTACGTAAATCATGGTTTATACCTAAATAAAGCACTCCAAGAAGTTGGCTATATCGACGAAGAAAACTTTTTCTTTTATAACGCCGACGGTGATTTGTGTTTAAAACTATGGCATCAGGGATATGAGGTCATAGACTCCCCAGATTCATACATAGAACACTACCCACACGCTAATATTACGATACGAAATACAAATTATGCGAAATTTAAACAAGATTTAAAAAATTTCCTGGCTAAATGGACCGGAATATTTTATGATCCAAAACTAAATAATTTAGGAAAAATTGTTGAAAAACACTTCGATGATCAAACGAATACGGGGCTAAATTTTCAGCAACTACACAGCCAAATAGCAACAAAGCACCCTGAAATTTTAAAGAGCAAATCAAGAATTCAAGAATTTGCGATCCAATTAAAGTGGAAATACAAAGCTGCTATAAGAAAAATTCGCACGATATTTAAATAGAACTGATACTTAACTTTTTACCTGAGAAATAAATTTTATGATCACACGTAACTTACTCGTTCGCAATACCCTATTAATATCCAGCATATTACTTACAGCACCAATGCTTAAAAGCATGAAACCATTTGACCGTGACAATATCGAACAAAATCAAATAAAGATCCAAATTGTCTCAGAGCGACAAAACCTAAAAAAAATACTCGATGCCATATATGGACGATTCTTATCTGAAAAAGATATTGAATTAAATCAAGGCTTTTCACCATATACTGAATGGGAAAAATCAGCCATCAATTCCCATATAACCTATGGATGGATAGGCGATTTTATTCTCTATATTTTCAAGCATAACCATAGCGGCGTCGAATCGCTTTTGAACCATCTAAAAACAAAAAATATCGAACAAATCACAATTGATCGAATCGATGATTTAATTTTTATTTTAAGCTACTGCACAAAACTCAATATGCCATACCCATTCATAAGTAAAAGCATACTTACACTCTCCTGCTATTCTCTTAAACACATCGAAGAACGTCTAATTATTGAAAAACTTCTGAATGATTACATAATAAATCTTAAGAAAATAAGACAAACAAATATTACAAAATTTGAACATAAAAAACAGGACTAAGATATAACTATAAATTTTTTAAGCTTATAATCCCAAGAAATATACACAAGATTTTTATCAAGATACTGTCGATCGATAATTAACGTAAAGTCTGTTACAACTTTTTGATTATCGACCAATTCTGTTTTGTTAATAATCTTTTGACCTACCGTATACCCGCCATTATCAAGTGTAAAAAAAGCTTTATGTGAATTTAAAGACACGAACCGAAAACCATTTTTAACCGGTGAGATAGTCACATAATTTTGATCATAAAAATCACTTATCACATTACCCCAACGCGTAGGCGTAACAATATTTGAGTCAGCCTGCATAATAGCTCCTGCAGAATCAAAATAGACAAGATGTGCAGGATCATTAAATAAAACCCAAAATATAGGTGCATTTTGCTCGCCAAAGCTCTCAAGCGGCCAACTTAAAAAACAAAGTGCCCTACCAGACACCCGTGCATCTTTTACTAACTCATACACAGCGTCAAACATAATGTGCATCTTTTTTTCTCGTCGAGCAAAACTATCAAAACAAAATAAAGCAAAACCCATAATTACCAAACCAAACACGAGCAAAACTATTTTCTTAATAATAAAAAAACTAAAACAAGTTTTATACCCGTTTTTGTAAAAGCGAAAAAGCACAATAAAAGCGATTAAAATAAACGGGTACGCTTCATAAAAGTACCGCGGGCTATACGGCCCAATAAACGCCGGCCAAAGCATCAAGATTGTACAAAACAAAAAATATAAAACGTATATCTTTTTTGTATTTTTGATAAAAAAATAACTTAAAATTAAAAGTAACAAGCTCACAAGAAATCCCCGAAAAAGCTTATGTCCCCACGGCAACCAAGATAAACTCAGGGCATCATACACAAACACCTGAAATTCAGGAAATTTTGACATAAGCGTACGTATAAACGATTTACAAAACACAAAAAAGCTTTTGTGCTCAGACGAAAATTTGGGCAAAAAATTTAATGGATACAAAAATAAGCGCAGTCCAAGAAAAGAAAACATAATAAGCCAAAAACCAAAAGTTAGTTTTATATTGAGCCAAAGCTGCCTAAAAAAATGCCCAAAAGAGTAAGACTCGTAACTATTAGTATATAAATACATGCCCAGAATAATAAGCGCAGGTAATACAATAGTAGTTTCCCGTGTAAAAAGAGATAAACAAAAAAACAAACAGGCAAGCACATAAAAAAGTACTTTTCGAGTATCTAAATATTTTTTAAACGAGAGAAACATGAGTAAAAAAAGAAAAACGTTCACATAGTAGTGTAAATTTACAAGTGCACCAAAACGATATGCTATTTGTGGGTGAAACGCGAACATAAGAGCCGTTAAACCAGCAGCCCAGCACCCAGTAAATAATAAAAATATATTAAATAAAATAACAGTATTACACGCGTGAAAAAAAACAGAGACAAGAAAAAAGCAATACGCATTTAGCCCAAAAAACCAATATTCAAGCGCATGTAAAACAAGATAAATAGGTCGATAATATGTGCTAAAAAACGACGTACGTTCAAGAGACAGAACAAAATTTGATGGACCAGCTCCCTGCCCCACATTCCCATTATAAAAAAAATAGAGCAACTCTTTCCAGGTCTTTGTTTTATACGCTAAAAATAACGCATGAAAGTCGTCTGCGCCATAAAACCACCAATGAGTAAATGGCAACCCCAGCAAACAAAATACACCTGCAAAAATAATAAGAGATATAAATAGACGCTTATGACTCGTGACATAATTTTTTAGCACACTCGCCCCCTATATCACATATTTTTGTACACGCATTTCACGTATATGCTTGCACGCTCTATTATTTTAAAATTTTAAATCTTGCATTATGATAGTCCCACGTAATATACACGGGATCTTGTTCTCGATATTTTTCGGGAATCTCGATAAATATTTTAGAACAAACTTGTTTATCACGAACAAACCAAAGCTGAGCAGGATCAAGAGATATAAACTCAAAGCCATTATCATACATTTTAATATCAAGATAATCACCATCTAAAATAGGCACTTGCAAATAACTATCATAACCTACTAGTCCAACGACAGGACCATCTTGATTCACCGGGCAAGAACTATCACCACGCAGCAACCAAATAGCTTGAGCAGTTCCCATAGCAAACCACTGCGTTGGTAACCCCATAAAATAAAGAGTTCTATTTTTTGTCTCATCATGAACAAGTAGCTCTTTAAAAGCCTGAGTAACAGATCCAAAAACAGCTTCACGCTGCCTAAGTTTACTCGTTAAAAACGTCACGTTAAACGCAACAAATAAAAATACAAAAACAATAAAAACAGGTTTTAAATGCTGCACAAAACAAACATGAGCCCCCTGCCGAATAGTTTCAAAAGACAAAAAAACAAAAACTATAAAAAAGGGGATAGACATATAAATATAACGAGGCTGATAGTGCATTAAAAGAGCAGGCCAACCAAACAAAAGCATGCTTAAAAAGCAAAAGCTCATCTGTAATTTTTTCGAACTTTTTATAAAACAAATAATTAATAAACTAAATAAAGATGCAACAATAAAGCCCTTAATAACCCGGTGATCACCAGAAATCCAAGATATGCCAATCATGTCTGTCACATATGTTACAAAGTCAAACACTCTAGACTTCATGCGCGCAACAAACGATACAAGTGTTGGCTCAAACGTAAGCGTTCCCGTATTTGAATTAAGGGGAAACATAGAAAGCCGGACCAGACAGTAAAATATACTCACAAACCAGTAGCCAAGAGAAATCACTATACTCAATTTAACAGGATGCTTGTTAATCACGGCTGTTTGTTTTATATACAAATAAACAGCAAACATAACCCATGCAGGCAAAAAAACAGTCGCTTCTTTAAGAAAAAGATTTATCAAAAACAAAAAACAGGACAGAACATACAATAATATATTGCGTGTATCGACATACTTTTTCAAAGCAAGAATCAAAAGTAATAAAACAAACAGTTCAATAAAATAGGTTTGCGCGCTCACCCAACCAAGCCAATTATAAAGACTGGGGTGAAAAGCGAATAAAAGTGCAGCTAAAAATGCCCACAAAAGAGAAAATATATGCGTAAACAAATAAAATAATAAGACACTATTAAGTGCATGAAAAATAATAGTTACAAGAAAATACCCATATGGTGACGCTCCAAAAAAATAATATTGTATAAAATAATAAATAAAAGAGATCGGACGATAAAGCCCACAAAAAAACGATTGCGATGTTGCACCACCATTTGAGGGGTAATTAAACCTCTCCATGTTCCCTTCAGTAAAAAATTGCTTTATTGTTTGCCAGCCGTATATCTTGCAATGAAAAATATTTCCAAAATCGTCAGTCTTAAAACCCCAATTTGTATACGGAAGCCCAAGAAAACAAACAACCAACACAAAAAGAGTAAGTGCCAAAATTATTTTTTTATGTTGTAACCAGGTATTAAAAAAGAGAAAGTTTCTCATGTTATTTTTATTTTTTTATCTTTTTATAATCTATTTTCTTGCCCCAAAATTACCTGTCCAGGTTCTTGGGCTTGTATTGTCGTCTTATGAGCAGGCTGCACACCTGCCAACTCAAAATTAATTTTTTCGTTAACAAGAAAAACAGGCCTACTCTTAACTTCCTGAAAAATTTTACCGACATAAAGCCCAATAATGCCCAAGAAAAATAACGTACATGCAAACAAAAAAAGCATGCACATGATAAGTGACGTCCAACCTGTCATAACAACATATCCAAACATATGCATCAAAAAAGCACTAATCGTACCAATAACACATGCGGCTATAATAAATAACGAAAATGCTAAGATAAAGTAAATGGGAACAGTCGAAAACGAAATAATATTTTCAAGCGCAAAAATCGTCAGTTTTCTATAATTGTATTTTGACGTGCCCCCACCCCGGCTCCTGCGAATAAAAAATACAGCCTTTTTTGATAAACCAGACCAATAAATAAGACCGCGAATAAAAATCGTTTTCTCGGGCATTTGCTTAATACAATCGATAGCTTTACGGCTCAGCAAACAAAAATCACCAACATCACGCGGTATATCTACTTTTGTTAAAAACCTGAACGTTGGATAAAAAGCTTTTGACGTTAATTTTTTTACAAACGTCTCATTTAAGCGTTTTTCGCGCTGACCGTACACAATGTGATAGCCATTGGCAAATTCTTTTTCAAACTCAAGAATAAGCTCTGGCGGATCTTGACGATCTGCATCAATAAGTACAACAGCATCGCCACATGCATGCATTATTCCAGCGTACGTTGCAGATTCATGACCAAAATTACGCGTAAAAGAAACTATTTTGACACGGACATCATGCACCGCCATTTTTTTTAAGATACTAAGCGAAGCATCGATACTGCCATCGTTCACAACAATAAGCTCATAATCAGAAAAAACCGTTAGTTTTTTCAAAACGATATTAAGCTCTTGATATAATTCTAAAATATTTTCTTGTTCATTAAATACTGGGATAATAACTGATAACAGATTATTCTTCATATTGCATACTCCCTATATTAATTATTTTTTTAATGCTATACGCTACAAAAAAAAAGAGAAGGAGATCTTCGTGGACTACAAAGATTTTCAGGCAGGCGCCATACAAGAAAGCTTTTGGTTTAAAGCAAAAGCTCAATTTATCGAAGTTTTATTAAAAAAATTAAATCACACACAAAATCTAAAAATTTTGGATATCGGTGCTGGAACCGGCGAAGATATTGCATCTATAAAAAAATTCGGACAGGTACACGCTCTTGATATAGACCAAAAAACACTCGATTTAATACCTGATTATTTAGTTGTTGAAAAAAAAATCGGCGATGCCTGCAACCTCCCCTATGAGAATCAAAGCTTTGACTTAGTCGTTGCTTTTGATGTTCTTGAGCATATAGAACAAGACCAAAAAGTAATCACCGAGATTCACCGAGTACTTAAACCAAACGGGCACTTTGCTTTTACCGTTCCAGCATATAACACCTTGTACAGTAATCGAGACACTATTTTAGGACACCAACGCAGATACAATAAAACTCACATACAAAAACTTTTAAAAGATTTTAAAAAGCAAACACTCGGCTCCTGGTTTTTTTTCCTGTTTTTACCAGCAGCCTTCTTCTTAATTTTGCCAAAAAAAACACAAAAAAAATTAACATACGATTCAGGCCCATCGAGTTTTCACCAATTTCCAAAAATCTTAAACGATATCTTTTATACACTTCTTAGATGTGAAAATTGGCTCATTTCTAAAAGAATAAAATTCCCATTTGGGCTAACAATTTATGGTATCTACAAAAAAGAAAGATAAAGAATGCTTTATTCTTTTACCGAAAAACACAAAAACTTTTTATATTCTATCGCCATTTTTTTATGCGTTTTTATACCCCTGAGCATCTTAAGCTCAAACTGGGGGTTTGACATTGATGACTGCGGCGTAATTCTAGGATCTCGATTTATAAACCTACAAAGCTTTATTAATTTATTTAAAATAAGTGATCAATACGGCCTCTATCTCCCGTCAAACTACAGTGCCCCTCAACACAACTTTATTGGATCTATGAGCGGTTTTTATCGCCCAATCACGCTTGTATTCTTTGGAATTCAATATACATTATTTGGCGCATGGCCCTATGGATACGTACTTATTATGATCTTCTTTCATGCTCTTAATGCAGCTCTTTTGTTTAACCTGTTTTTGTTTTTTATTTCGTATTTTTGGGCTATATGGGGAGCTTTGTTTTTCGCCTATCATATAAGCTTATGGGGGTGGATGAGCTGGATTGCTGCACAACCATATACAACAAGCCTTAACTTTCTGATCTTAGCAACTATCTTATTTTTTTATTCGCTCAAAAAAAATAAAATCGCATACTTACTTTTATCATGCAGCTTATATGCAATAGCTGTTTTTTTATTTGAATTTACAATTGTTTTCCCACTCTTTATTACTTCATGTTTTTTAATATACGATTTCTTAAGAAAACCATTACAATTACCCACTTATTTAGGCAAAAGCTTTTTTTCTTTTTTTAAAAAAACCATATTTTTGTGGAGCGTCACCATATTCTTCTTAATCGCAAGATTTATGGCGTGCATAAAAAACAACAACCAAACAAGCCTAACGGTCTCAACAAGCATAAACAATCTCATATTTAGCCTAAAAACACGCACGGCAGATTTAATAAGTTTCTTAGTCGATATCTGTAATATTTCATTTATTCCATCGGGCAATCAAATACTCAAAGGTTCTCTTGTTTTATTAGTACTCAGTCTTTTGCTCTTTCTGTTTTATAAAAACAAACAGAAAAAAATTATAATTTTCTTTTTTGTAAGCACAATTTTATTTTTGTGGCCTGCAATATTAAAACACTACACATTGCGATATTTTTATTTTTCACTGCCATTATACATATTCATGATTTTGTTACTTTTCAAAAACACTGATTATGCTCATCATATTAAACTTAAAAAAATTACGACTTTAATTGCTCTGGTAATCCTGGGTGGCAACATTTTTTTTGTTTCAAGCAGATTAAAAACACGAGGCCTCTTTTTAAAAGATAAAGCAGATGTAATCTCCGAATTACTTGCACACAAAAACATAAACTCAGGCCCACTATGCTTTATAGGCATACCACGATCAACATTTAGTACAGCGCTAGCCCAACAACTATGGATGTGTGGGCTGAACGAATCACAACCCATTTATTTTGATTTAAGCCTCTTTGCCCGCACTCAAGCAACCAATGAAAAAAATCACCTAAAAATCGAACAAATAGAAAACGGTTTCAAACTCAAATCTCTTGATCCGCAAAAACTATGGTGGGATAGCTGGGGCGGAGGCGAAATGCCAATGGGAAACAAAACAGTACATAAAACAGATAAAAACACCGGTCACATCTATGAAATAAGCATCGTACTCGATAAAAAACACTTAAACAAAAAACTCATATTTATTACGTGGGACTACGTAAAAAACAAATTTATGATTCTTGATTAACATCACACTTAAAATCGTGAGATTTCTTGAAAATCGCTAAAAAATATTGTTTTGCCCTGGCTCACATATTTTTCTTCGTGACCTTTGCCCAATAGTGCGATCACAGAGTCTTTATGTGAACGTGAGACTGCAAGCTCTATTGCTTTATAACGATCAGGCTCGCACACAACATGTTCTCGTTGTTCAAGAGATATCCCAGCCAAAATTTCTTGTATTATTTGTGTTGGATCTTCTGTGCGTGGGTTATCGCTCGTAACAATGGTTACGTCAGCAATCTCGGCAGATAAAGCACCCATTACTGGGCGTTTGGTCTTATCACGGTCCCCGCCACAGCCAAAAACAACAATAAGATGCTTACTTAATTTTCGCAAAACCTGCAAAACAGCCAGCATAGAAGATGGGTTATGAGCATAGTCAACAAATGCACGCGCGCCATTTTTTAAAATGTGTACTTGTAAGCGCCCCGGAACTCCCGTGAAATTTTTTATAGCTTCCTGCAAAACTTCTTTTTGCACTCCCAAATTTAAGCAAATTAAAGCAGCCATAGAAATATTATAGACATTAAAAATCCCAAAAATCTTTGGCGTTTCTATAGATAATACTTGAGATAACACTTGTAGTGCTCGTTCGAGATTAAATTTAAGACCTGAAATTCCATCTTGCTCAACTAAAAAATGAGCATCATGTACGCCAAACAGTATGAGCTCTTGATTGCTTTGTAATTTTTGACCAAACGATATTATTGTTTGCTCTTTTACCTGTTCATGTACGTGGCCAAGCAACACATCATGTTTTCGTTCAAGCGCTGCACTCTTATTATGCGATAGCTTTAGGCTCGCTTTGGATCCCCGCGGATTATCACGATTTATAACAATCGTTCCACCATCTTGAACCTGCGAAAACAACAGATATTTTGCATCGAAATATTCGTCTAAATTTTTATAAAAATCCATGTGCTCTGGATCTAAATTAGTAAAACCAACAGCAACAAATTCCAAACCATGAACCCGGTACAAGCTCAGGGCATGTGCAGAAACTTCCATGACAACGTGCGAAACGCCACGTTTTACACACTCAGCAAAAAACATATGTAAATAATCGCTACTTGGTGTCGTGAGCGTACTATCTTCTTCTTCGTCTAAAATTCTATTTTTAATGCCACCAATAAGCGCCGTCTTGTACCCCTGCGCACGCAAGAAATGTTCGATGAGCCACGTTGTCGTCGACTTGCCTTTTGTTCCCGTAATACCAATAATCTTGAGCTTTGAGGCTGGATCTCCCAACGTTTTACGTGAAAGTTCGGCCAAAGCAATACGTGCATCATCAACAACTAAATACGTCACGCCATCACGTATTACACAATCTTGCCCCGATTCTATACCAAGCTGAGTGAAAATTTGCTCACTTTTTTGTACAACTATCGTCGTAGCCCCACGCTTAAGAGCATCTTGAACATACACAGAACCATCCTGCTTGAACCCAGCAATAGCAACATATGTAGAACCAGGGCCAACACGATCTGTATGACAAGTTACGGGAAAAATTTTAGGCATAAACATGTTTTATAGCTTTCCACGAATTGCTTTTATCGCATTTATACACAAAAACACAAAACCAGTAACTACAATAAGAGCTACCAGAATAACGCTCATAATTTGAACATTGTTAAACCCATAAAATTGCCGATTTAAAAACATAGTCATAAGTTGTTGATCAAAAGAAACAAGCTCACTCTCATGCGGCACCGTCGCTATCAAATAAAACAATGGTATTAAACTTGCAACAATCACGCAAAAAACAATAGCTAAAACTCTGCGGGCATGCTTACGAACAAAGCAATCTTCAAGAAAAAAAGCTTCTAAAAAAACCAATAAAAACAATGGCCCAAGAACCACATACCCAACAGTCGCCCATAGCCGATCACTTAATGACGGAACTGCAACTACCGGAGCGTTATTATCCTGAACAAAATCATGTGGAGTATTAGAAATATCCATGCTTTCTACCTATCTATTTTACTTACACTTCACGAGATTATTATACGCACAGGCACATAGAATATCATATTAAACATGCAAAGCGCTCTTTTTAAAAAAAAATATCACGAATTTATTCGGGCTCATGAACCCCAAAAAAGTAATTTACTCAAACCAAAACTGTGTCGCATCTAAAAATATTATGTTAACCACATCAAAAGAGCGATCCAGCCAACGTTTCCAACAATGTTTCAAAACAATACATTCTGCTCTATCGCCTATCCGCACAGTAATTTTTTGATCTTGAGAGATGACTTACTAACAATATTGTGAGTAACTTGTTAATAAACAAACAAACAGCCTGACTTAATCAATGTTTTTGCTTTTTTTTACATTTTTACCAAATGACAAACAGAAATGTTTCAAACTATTCTGACAACACACATAAAATGCCACCAAAATAGTCTGTTTTTTACTACTCGTTCAACAATAGCACGCCTTTTCAAAAAACATATTAATATGTCAAATGAGAATTATTTAAAAGTTAGAAACACTCGTTTGATAAAGTCAAACAAAAAAGTGTTTTTTTTATTTTTTCAAAAAAGTTACCAGTTCAGATTGAGCAATTTTTTGATCAACACCGGTGCTCATATTTTTAACCGAAACTGTCCCATTTTTTTGCTCATCGTCTCCAATAATTAAAGCAAAGCTTGCCCCTAATTTATCAGCTTTTTTCATCATATTTGTCATAGATGCTTTCTCAAAAACAATCTCTGTCGCAAAGCCATGATCCTGCAAATCTTGAGCTAATAGTAAAGCCACAGAATGTTGCTCAAGCGAGAGTGGTAAAATAACATGCAACGCTTGTTGCGATGCAAACGTATACTTATTTTTATTCTGCTCAATTAAAAGAAGCAAGCGCTCCATACCGATGGCCGCCCCAACACATTCGTAATCCTGCTTAGCGCCTACTTGATGTCCCAAATTATAGCGTCCACCACCTAAAAAGGCATTTTGAGAACCAAGATTCATAGACGCAAATTCGAATACTGTTTTATTATAGTAATCAAGACCGCGAACGAGAGTAGGATCGATCACATGGCTAACAGAAAGCATCTCCAGATTTTTTTGTAACACTGTCCATTCTTGAGCACATGTTTCGCACAAAAACTGAGTAAGCTTAGGTGCATTTTTATATAACTCAGCACATGCTTCGTTTTTACAATCAAATACGCGTAACGTATTAGTATCTTTTCTTGCAACACACGTCTGACAAATATTATTTATATTTTGATCAAGAAAAGCTCTTAACTGATTTTTATGCTCTTTTCTATCGTTCAAGCACCCAAGAAAATTAATCTTTAATATATAGTCTTCAAGTTTGAAAACTTGGCTAAATAAAGCATCAAACATTTTTATAAGTTGCACATCTTGCGCAATAGACAAAGAACCAACGACTTCTACCGTCGTTTGATGAAATTGACGGTATCTACCCTTTTGTGGCCGTTCACGCCTAAACATAGGCCCATGCATAAAGACTTTCCAGGGAAAACGCTGAATACTATTTTCAAAACAAGCTCGTATTACCGGAGCAGTCCCCTCTGGACGCAAACAAATGCTTTTTTCAGAACTAGCTTCACCACCAGATTCAAACACGTACATCTCTTTGGACACAACGTCTGTATCTGAACCTAACGAATGCACAAACAACTCTGTATGCTCCAAAATAGGAGTTTGAATTTCGCTGAAATTATATAACGCCAAATGTTTTTTAATCCCATCAAGTGCGAAATTATATAAAACTAAATCGATATAATCTTGGGTTCCGCGAACACGTGAAATCATGACTTTTCCCTTTATCTAGTCCTAATAATATCTAGTTTTTTGTTTTAGCTACAAGCTTATAAGGCGAGCATAGTAAAATTTGTACGTTCTGTCACATTCCCATCTAATATTCTTGACGCCAAAATCCTGTCATGTACGTTTAATTAAAGTTTTTTTAGGAATAAGCCATAACGCGCCCAAAAAGAACTGGAGAGCATAAAAGTGACCCCAAAAAAAGAAACGATATTAGTACTTGGAGGAGCTGGATACATAGGCTCACATACAGCATACCTGCTCGCCCAACAAAAATATCACGTCATTATTATCGATAAACTTATTCATAAACAAACATTCCCCCACCAGTGGGCCAAATTTATCCAGGCTGACTTCGCAGATACTAACGTGCTTGCCCATATTTTTAGCACCTATAATATTAGTACCGTCATGCATTTTGCTGCATTTATCGAAGTGGGGGAGTCAGTCAAAAGACCCTGCGATTTCTACGAAAATAACGTACAAAAAGTGCTCATACTCTTAGAGAGCATGCTTCAGCATAATATTAAAAATTTTATTTTCTCGTCCAGTTGCGCCGTATACGGCGAGCCACAAAAGCTCCCCCTAGAAGAAACACATCCAACAAACCCAACAAGCCCTTACGGAAAAAACAAATTAATCGTCGAATTTGCGCTACAAGATTATGCACTCGCATATGATTTCAAATTTGTATCGTTACGATATTTTAATGCTGCCGGCGCCATGCCAGAACAAAATTTAGGCGAACAGCATAACCCAGAAACACATATTATCCCATTATTATTACGTGCAATTATTTCAGAAAAAATATTTACTATTTTTGGGACAGACTATAATACGCCAGACGGCACCTGCATGCGTGATTATGTACACGTAATCGACATAGCTCACGCGCACATCGCAGCACTAAACTACTTAAAAAATGGGAACCAGTCAGGCGTTTTTAATTTAGGATCTGGACACGGATACACGGTCGCACAAGTAATTCAAGCAGCCGAAAAAATATGCAGCAAGAAAGCACATATCGTACACCGTAAACGCCGACCAGGAGACGTTGCCATCTTACAAGCTGACGCCAACAAAGCTCAAAAAATATTAAACTGGCACACCAAGCACTCAACACTTGAGGCCATGCTAACCAGTGCCCTTGCCTGGGAAAAAAAATCTCAAATAAATAATCGTTACTAAAAAGAGAAAGAGAGCTTTATGATCGAAATTATAAAAAAAGAAAAAAACTTTCTATTCTTTATTTTTTTAAGCGCACTCTTAATAAGGGCATTAGTTTTTGGATTTTATTTAGGCAAAAATAATAACTTTTGGCAAGTAGACTCAAACACGTATCACGTTACAGCCATACAAGTAGCCCAAGGACACGGATTCTCACATCCAGACGGCAAACCAAACTTTTACCGACTACCCGGGTACTCTGCTTTTATTGCGATCTATTATAAAATTTTTGGCACGTATAAAACTTTTGACACCAATAAACTTATTGGCGCCGACAAAACCAAAAACCAAGAACAAGACAAAAAAAACGCACTTTGGATGCAAGTAATTCTAGCAGCTCTTATCCCATTATTAATTTTCTTACTCTCGCGTGCACTCTTTCCCAATAATTTATATTTAGCCAAACTCGCTTCACTTTATAGTTGCTTTCACCTGGGCCTTGTCCTATACGCAGGATTTTTTATGACTGAAACGCTCTTTATTTTTTTGCTCTTAATCTTTTTTATTTTGTTTTTTTCCAGCACACACCTGTTTTTCTGTAACACAAAAGATCCAGAAACAGGCAAAAAATTTCCCGTTTACACCTATCCCCCATTTTTTCTGGATGATGAAGAAACCGGCCCCGAATTTATTAAATTATATGACCAACTTTTTGGCGAAAAATTTATCGAACAATACAAAACATATATTACGTTCGAAAGCACACAAACCCAACGAGCGTTTCGGTATATGCTTTTTGCCGGATTAACTCTTGGACTAGCATCACTCGTTCGCCCGGTCGGACCCTATCTTATTATTACAGCACTTCTAGTACTTATCGTTTCAAAAAACAATTGGTCTAATAAAATAGGCAAAAGTTTTATACTATTTCTTGGTTGGCTTATCCCCGTATTACTATGGCTCATCAGAAATTATATTTTTTTAGGACATATTTTTTTTCACACACTCCCTGGCGGACACTTTTTGCATCTATCAGCAGCACGCGTTGCTATGCATGTACATAATACATCGTACGAACATGCACGAGAAATTTTAACCCAAGAAGTCGCGCGACTTGAGCTCCAAGAAAAAATAAAAAAACACAGGCCCCTAAACGAAATAGAATTATGCAAATTACGAGAACATGTAGCCATAATATACTTTAAAGCACAGCCACTTATTACACTCAAAAATTGGGCAACAGATATGTTCAGAACATGTTTTTCTTTATATTCTGCCGAGCTACTATATCTAGATTCCGGACGACAAGAAATTAATTATTTTGAAAAAAACAGAAGTTTCTGGTCACTCTTTAAACGCTACTTATTCCCTCAAACAAAAAATATCTATTTAAAAGTAATTATATTTTTAGAAATAACACTTTTCTTATTTATATTACTTGGTTTTTTACTATTCATGCTTACGCGCAACCCTAATAACTGGTGCGTCTTACTGAAAACACTCCCATTTATGGGAATATTTATTATTATATCTCTAGCTGGAGGCTATGCCCGCATGCGCCTGCCAATAGAGCCACTCTTAATAATTATCTCTCTGGCTGGCTGGAGCAAACTTTTTAAACAAACAGACACAAGCTTGTAAAATGCACGTATTTACACAGATAAAACAAAAAAAATATTTTATTATAATGCTCTTTATTTTTTCTTTTATATTACGAGCCTGTTTTTTCATGGTTTTTGAAAACAAAAACCCATGCATGCTTATATTTGATTCAGGACACTATCACAATCTTGCTGTTACTATCACACAAAAAAACAGTATCTCAAATCCTGACGGCTCGCCGCAATTTTACCGGCTCCCCGGATATCCAATATATCTTGCGCTTTGCTATAAATTTTTTGGCACAACCCCACATAACGCACTATGGATACAAATAATTCTCGCATCACTCGTGCCCATACTTATTTTTGCTCTTGCGCTCATACTTTTTCCTGAATCTATAATTCTAGCCCAATGCGCAGCGCTTGCCGCAAGCATAAATCCCGGATTTCTTATATTTTCCGGACTTATTATGACTGAGATACTTTTTTTGATTTTTTTTATACTATTTCTATGCTTATTTTTTAGAAATTTTAATTTTTTTTTTTGAAAAGCGAGAAAAACAAAACACAAAACATACACAGAGCACACTATTTATTTCAGGACTTTTTTTAGGCATCGTAACGCTTATTAGACCTGTTGGAAACTTTATTCTTATACTCGCAATAATATTTCTCTTATTCTCTATGAACACGTATCACAAAAAAATCACACACATATTAGCATTAAGCACAGGCTGGCTAAATATTGCCGGCATTTGGATTGTACGTAATTACTTGCTTACTGGATATCTCTTCCTGCACACACTCACCGGCGTGCACTTTCTTAATCACTCTGCAACGCGTCTGGCCATGCATAATAAACATATTTCTTATCAAGAAGCAAAAAAACAAATAAATAGCGAATTCTCAAAAGCTCAAGACAAAAAAAAACAAGAATTTAAACGCCCACTCTATGAAATAGAAACAAATTTAATCGCAGAAAAAACAGCCTACAAATATATGTCTCAAAATTTTATAGAAACACTAAAACACGTAACACAAAACATGATTAAAACAATATTCTCTTTATATTCTTCAGAGTTACTCGTTATAGATTCAAATGGCAAACTACCTGACTATCAAGAGAAAAGAAGCATAAAAGATTTACTCTCGAGATTCTTGTTTCCCGACGTACAAAATAAAAAAATTATTTTTTTTATATACTTCGAACTTTTATATTTTCTTTTATTATTGCTTGGTTTTTTTGGGTTCTTAATAAATTCTCTCTTAAATAAACAATACATGGCTATCGTCATGAAAATTGTCCCATTTATCACAATATTTGTCATACTCAGTTGTGCTTGCGGCTTTGCAAGATTAAGGTTGCCCTTTGAACCTTTTTTAATTATCGTATCATGTAAGTTCTGGACCCAGATTATCAATCAACTATGATTTAAGCCTGGGGCCTAAAAAAGGAGAAGAAACATGAATAATTCAAAAAAACGTGTAGTAATTATGGGCGCGGGACCTGCCGGCCTAACAGCAGGACTAGAACTCGCTAATAGCAAAAAATTTTCCGTCGATATTATCGAAAGAGAACCGGTTATTGGGGGGCTGGCGCGAACAACTGAATACAAAAAATGCTTATTTGATATCGGACCACACCACTACATTACAAGCTCAAAAAAAGTTGAAAATTGGTGGAAAGATCTTATGCAAAAAGATTTTTTACATCTTAAACGATTTACCCGTATTTTTTATAAAAAACACTTTTTTTTGTATCCCCTTGAACCGATAAATGCGCTTTTAGGCCTCTCTATCTTTGAATCTTTTAGATGCGTGCTCAGTTATATAAAAATCAGACTGTTTCCCATCAAACAAGCACAATCGCTCCAAGACTGGGTAACCAATAGATTTGGACATCGTTTATTTAGTATTTTCTTTAAAACATATAGTGAAAAACTTTGGGGTATAAGCTGCTCAAGAATTTCTGCTGATTGGTCTGCACAGCGCATTAAAAACTTTTCACTATCTCAAGCAATTTTTTATGCATTCTTTGGAAAATGGTTCAAAAAAAATGCCCCACGAACAATTTGTGACGAATTTTTCTACCCCGTAAACGGCTCAGGAACTCTTTGGGAAAAAGTAGCACATAATTTTAACACCTGTGACGATACAAAGATCTGGCTCCAAGAAGAAATCGTTTCTATTGAACACGACGGCAAAAAAATAACGGCGCTGTGCGCAAAAAAAACAGACGCCCAAACATCGAAACCACAGGTTCAAAAGCTCACAACGTATTCAGGCGATTACTTTATATCTTCTATGACGCTCAAAACACTCGTCAAATCAATGGACCCATTGCCACCAACACATGTTATAGAAGCTGCTAATAAACTCTTTTATCGTGGGCTTATTACGATCAACTTAATTGTCGAAAAAGCTAATATCTGCCCAGACCATTGGTTATACATACATGAAAAAAATTTAAAAATGGTTCGCCTGGGCAACATGAATAACTTTTCTATAAAAATGGTCAATCATGAAAACAAAACGGCACTCAGTCTTGAATATTTCGAATGGGCCGGTCAGGGCATCTGGGAAAAAACAGATCAAGAATTAGTAGAACTGGGCAAACAAGAACTTGAACAAATTGGGCTAGCCAAAGCAACAGATGTACGCGATGGCATGATTATGCGCATTCCTGAAGCTTACCCCGTATATGACATGGGTTACCAAACGCCCCTTTCTATAGTTCTTGATTACATAAAACAGTTTCCAAACTTACAACTTGTCGGACGCAATGGCATGCACAGATATAACAATATGGACAGCGCAATGCTCTCTGCATGGGAAGCAACAAAAAATATAATAGAACACGAAGCAAAACAAACAAAATATAAAACGCCCCCGCAAACTACGCCTTGTCATCCTGAACTCGTTTCAGGATCCAAGCCTTAAAACATGTCTAAAAAACGAAAGAATACGCATGTGTGGCTTTACAGGCTTTTGTTCTCTTGGTAAAAACTTCCCGCAAGATCCCATCAAACTTTTAACTAATATGCATGAAAAAATTACACACAGGGGACCAGATGATTTTGGAACCTGGATATCTGAACAACATAATATAGGTATCGCAAATAGACGCCTGGCTATTATAGATTTAAGTTCAGCTGGCAAGCAGCCCATGATCGATAAAGAACAAACAGTTGTAATTAGTTATAATGGCGAAATTTATAATCACCCTAAATTACGCCAAGAACTTATATCTCTTGGATATAACTTTTTCTCAAACTGTGACACAGAAAGCTTACTCTATGCCTACAAAGAATGGGGCATAGACTGTTTAAAACACATAGAAGGCATGTTTGCCGGTGTTATTTTTGACAGACATAAAAACGAGTTATTTATATTCAGAGATAGAATTGGTATTAAACCGGCATATTTTTCTATCCAAAATAATATGCTCTCGTTTGCATCAGAAATTAAAGCTCTCTGGGCACTTGATTGGAATAAAAAGAATATATCACAACAAGCGTTATATCATTATCTCACGTTCATGGTCACGCCGGCGCCATACACAATATTTGAACAAGTATATAAATTACCTGCCGGTTTTTACATGAAACTAGATACCAATAGAAAAATATCGTTTCACGAATGGTACACGCCACTCAAAACGATATCTCAGGCTGAACAAAAAGATTTTATGCGTGAAGATTTTTGCGTCGAAAATATAAAAAAACTTCTTGAAGAATCTGTCCATCAACAAATGGCGTCAGACGTTCCATTCGGCACATTTTTATCCGGCGGCATCGATTCGAGTTTAAACGTTGCGCTCATGTCTAAATTTATCGGCAAAGTTAAAACATTTACCGTAGCATTCTCAGACGGCCCAGAGCATAACGAACTCAAATGGGCCCGCCTTGTCGCCAAACATTTTGATACAGATCACCATGAAATTATTATCTCTGAAAAAGAAGCGTTCGAGTTTTATAAAAACATGACATATTTCTTGGACGAGCCTCTTGCTGATTGTGTTTGCATCCCCTTCTATTATGTCGCCAAGTTAGCCCGAGAAAGCGGTGTGACGGTCGCACAAATTGGAGAAGGGGCTGACGAACTCTTTTTTGGCTACGATACATATGCACGCTATCACAATTTTCATAAAAAAATCTGGAACCCATCACAAAAGATCATACCCACTATCGCGCGACGCGCGATCAGTAATTTGGCTGCCCAAATTGCCCCAACAAAATTGGGACGCCTCGAAATAATAGATAACTGGGCGCGTGATAGAAACTTGTTCTGGACCGGCTCTATTGCATTTAACGAACACCAAAAACAAAAAATTTTACAAGAACCTATTTTTACCCCGTCTAAACTTACCCAAAATATGCACGACCCAATAATAGAAAAAATATACCCGGGATTAAAACAAGAATTCGATAGTTACGCTATCGTAAACTATCACCTAAATAATATAAAAAAGCATGACGCACATGCGTCTTTTTCTCAACAAATGCTTTACCTAGAACTCAAGCAGCGCCTGCCAGAACTTTTGCTCATGCGTGCAGATAAAATGACCATGGCAACAAGTATAGAAGGCCGTGTGCCATTTCTTGACCATAAGCTTGTCGAATTTATGATGAATGTACCAATAAATCTTAAATTCAAAAATAATATTACAAAATATTTACTCAAAAAAGCAGCCATAGGCATCCTGCCTGACGAGATTATTAACCGGAAAAAAATTGGATTTGCAGCACCAACACAACGTTGGTTTTCTTCAGGCAAATATTTTTCTGAATATTTTAAACAGGCAAGCTATAACTCTGGACAAAACTTCACGCCTGTTGCACAAAACATGCACAAATACTTAAGTGAATCTGAAGCCAGCTTAGCCGTAAAAAAATGGGTCCTTCAAAATATATGGTCACTCACATGAATAAAACACAAGACACATACTTAAATTTTACACACAAACTTTTACATAAAAACTGGTCAAATACTTATTTATGGATCTTCTTATTTTCTTGCCTGTTTATAGGCCTGAACATACTTTTGTATCTTAATACGTCGCCAATCAAGAGCCACTGCGACATAGACTCAAGCGCATATCTTGAAAACGGGCTTTTATTTTTCAAAAACAGTAGTTTTTCTGCCCGCCAAACACTCCCCTATTACGGCCTGGGCTACCCGCTACTTATTGGCTTTATTTATAAACTTTTTGGACAATCTATTCTCGCTATTATTATAGTACAAGTAATACTAGCACTCATGTCTGGATTACTTATTTTTTCGATTGCTCAAAAACTATTTAACACACAGGTCGCATTAATATCGTTTATATTTTTCTCAATAAATTTAGGTTTTTTAACATTCACACAATTTATTTTGACTGAGATTTTTCTCACGTTCTGGTTAATCTTATTTTTTGAACGCTTTATAACGTTTATCAAAACAAGAAACATATCAAGCGTAGCTCTTGCTGGGTTTGCCCTAGGCTTCTCTATTATTATTAAACCAGCAGCAATTTATTACCCCCTCTTGCTCGCATTTTTACTTATTTTTATAATAACAGGCCCACTAAAAACAAAATTAAAACACATCCTGTTATTTATAACCTGTTTTTGCGCTCCAATATTAGGTTATAAAACGCATAATTATATCGCATTTAACGAATTCAAAACAGGTGCTCTACAAGAAATTAATATGTGCTACTGGCTCTTTCCCAATATATTAGCCGAACACAATAAAACAAACTCAGACATCGAACGCCAAAAGTTACAGGATATGGGCTCAATACAAACAGTAAAAACTTATTTTATAGAATTCACAAAAGCTCACCCATTTTTACTCATATATGTATGGGCTAAAAATGTTCTCAAAACATGGCTTGGACTCTTCTCAACCAATCTCAAAGTTTTGATCGACCCACAAGTACATCCAGGTCAAATTTCGTATTTCAAAATGCCTGGCAATATATATCAAAAAGCAAAAGCATACATAACAGCCGGCACAGATATTACTTGGCTCAAAATAGTTAGTTTTTACGAGGCTATCTGGTCAATTTTACGTTTATTCTTAGCCTTTATCGCACTTTTTTATCTCTTAATACAAAAAAAATATGCGCTTTTATTTTTATTTATTTCGTATCTCTTTTATTTTTCAATCATAACTGGGCACGATGGATGTGCACGCTTTAGAATATTATTTGAATTTATACTTCTTATTCTTGCTGCCCTTGGAGCATATGTAATAATCACAAAAATAAGAAAAAAACAGCTCTCATAGCCGCACATAAAAAAGAGGGAAACATTATGCACAACGTGTATTTTGGAATCTTAGCCGGAGGCTCAGGAGAACGCCTATGGCCACTCAGCACACCAGAAATGCCCAAGCAACTCATCCCCTTTTTAAATGGGGAATCACTCCTGCAAAGCACAATAAAACGCATAAGCCCAATAGCACTTAAAGAAAATATTTTTATAATCACAAATACACTTCAAGAAGCACTCGTCAAAAAAAATGTCTCAGCCTCTATCGGTTTTATTGTAACCGAACCAGATAAGCGCAATACCGGCCCTGCAATTTTACTCGCAGCACACACTATTTACCAAAAAGACCCCGAGGCTATAATTATTTTTCTCACGGCCGACCATTTTATACCAGAGCCAGAAGCTTTTCTGACAAGTATCAAAAAAGCAATCGAATATGTAAGTAGCCACAAAAAAATAGCACTTTTTGGCCTCATGCCAACGTTTCCGGCAACAAACTACGGATATATTCAAGCAGAGAGCTCAGACCCCAAAATTATTATTAACAAGCCCTATAAAATCAAAAAATTTCATGAAAAACCAAACAAAGAAGATGCTCAAAAATATATGACCAACAACAATATGTTTTGGAATATGGGCGTCTTTGCCGGACAAGCATTAGTTTTTATAGAAGAATTTAAGACACTTGCGCCAAAAATTACTCACGCTATGCAACAATATCTGGACAATAAAATCACCTATGACCAAATACCTAACGAATCTGTCGATTATGCGATCATGGAAAAAAGCACGAACACAACCCTTTTCCCGACTGACTTCGAATGGCACGATGTTGGAAATCTCTATATTTTTTTACAAATACAAGCAAAATACGCGCTCCAAGCATCCCCTCTAATATCACTAAATGCACACAATAATTTAGTAAAATCGAACAAAAAAATAATTGCCTGCATTGACGTCAATAATCTTTGCATAATTGAAACTGATGACGTACTTATTGTTGCAAGCAACGACAAAATTGATCAAGTCAAAACGGTCTTACATAAACTAAATACTTGTAAGGTTATTTCTTAACAGGCCATTAGCCTCACCCAGTTTTTTTTACCAAATTGTTATGCACTTCAGAGTTGAATCTGTGACTTAATTTATTAATCTATTTATTTTAATACCCCAATATTTGTATTATATGAGATGTAAAAGTTAAGAAGAACTTCACTTTATTTAATAATAGGGGGTCAGGATGAAAAAATTTGACGAAATAATACACGACATAGACGTCAAAGTAGATGAGAAAATTAAACCATTTTCTTTGTTTTTCAGAAAATACTTTGTTCTATTCAGTTCTTCGATGCTCGTTTTATTGCTTATATTTTTTATATTTAAAAGTTACTACGATAAATCTTATTTCAGTTCAATACTTATAAAAAACGACCTTAAACGAGTAAATGCAATCTTGCACAAAATCGATACAGAATGCAGCATACTTTCGATCACTGGTGGACGAGCACAAATAAATTTTTTAACCGTTAAATCATTTGCTGGTTCAGTTGTTGGAGGAGTCAATCTTGCTTATCCTAAAAAATGGACCGGTGCCTATACTGAACAAGATCCAACACTTCAACAAAGATATTATGAACTCGTCAAAGCAAAAGATGGATACTTTATTATTCCTGGTTCCGGAGTAAGGCTTCCTAACGGGCTTGTCATGGAAAAAGACATTAATATTACCCCACAAACAACGGTCGCTGACCTGATTAAACCTGGTGGAAAGCTTTTTTACAAGGGCACAGAATTTGCACGCAAAATTACATTTGAGATCGGAGATCGTGACTCGGCAACAAAAAATAAAAAAATCGAAACAACAGAAAAAATTACCGACTTTATCCAAGAATTAAATGAAGCGATCCCATATACACAAAATAACCAACAACCAGCGCCTACAAACAATACTCAATTATAAGTAACACTATTTTACGCATGTGCATAAAAATACCCTCTGAGTAGGTAGTTGGCCACCGCTAAGCTACATTTTTTAAGTTCTTTAGGAACACGTAGACTTTTTGAACCCTGTTGCTGAGCATTTACTAAACAGTATTCCATTAATATATTTACAAACTGCGTTGGATGCTCAGCATATGCAAATGTTTGAGCATCTATACCAAAACACTTATTATATAATTTAAACGCATCACTCTTGTTTCCTGCCGAACCAAATGGCATCAACAAATTACTCAACTGACTCGCCACAACATTATCAAATTGGGCAGCATCGCGCATAGCAAACGACAAAATATCGAGAAAAGCTTTCTCCCCATCTTTTATATGCCAAAGAGTAGATGCTAAAAATTTAAATAAAAAATTCCCCAAGATCCCACTCAACCCGCCAGCCAAAATAATAGCCGCCTGTTTACCCTTATTGACCTGCAGATAATCGTGAACTTCATCAGTTTTTGCTATTTCGCTACATAAATCTTTAAATTCTTTTTGAGCAAAATCGCTTACTGTAAATTGAGCGATAGCCATATTTTTTCTTTTACAATAACTCGTTATCGCAAGCCCATAAATAAACCGTACGGCTTGATCTTTATTTTCACAAGGTTCAGAATAAACGGCGTACCCAGAATACGGAGAAAACCCATCAACCGAAACGCCACCAAATTTTACCAATGAATGAGCATTTTTACCCGAATTAGCCCCAAGATGAATGTCTATAGGGTCACCATTACAAAACTTTGCCGCAAGCGCATGTCCAAGCTCATGGCAAGCACTTGCACCATAATGAGAAAAATATTGAAAACAAAACGTTTTGACTATTTCTTGAAACGTAAACTGGTGAGTAAAGTTACTATTTTCTACTCCTTTAGAACTTATCGTATCAATTTTATCAAACAAAAAAGCAACAGCCAAAAGCGAAACAGCCAAAGCATATCGTGCACTTTTCCCGATAACAATTTTATCGTCTATAGCTTTTGGCCGCTCTTTTTTTTGCTCGACTGGATTAATAGTTTTTTTGTCCTGAGCCGATTTAACTTGATCTGACATTACGTGCAAATCAGGTTCCTGCGGTGCTGCATAACTGGCACTAACACCTGAACAACACAAAACTATAAAAAATAAAAGTACAAAACGCACATGCTTAGTCATAAATATCTATCTATATTTTCGCGCGTCTACACACATTTAGGTTAATCACAAATAAACGCCCCCAAACAGCTTAACAGCCATTTACACGCCAGTCAAAAAGCAAAAAACTATTTAGAATTCAGACAAAACAAGCTCTATTCATGCCCAAATAATTTCATATCAGAAAAAACAACCGACTTCTAATACATTTTTTTTGTATTGTTGATAATTTTTATAAAAAAATGCAAGATTAATTTCAAGCATAATTAAACATAAACCACACACAAATATCGCAAAATATAGCCTGGATGCTCAATTTATTAAACACTAATTTTTGATATATACGTTATTTTTTTAAAGAAAGGGTTTTAATGAAGTCGCCACGTGTAACTGCTCATGTAACCGTTCGTGCAATCATGCGTTTAAGCATACAAATACTCTTTTCCTGCCTACTCACCTGCTTTATAAGTAAAAACGTATCGGCAAAGCTTCACTTTTCCAGCCAAAGCTCTGCACTGGCAATGCAAACAGATACTTCACGCCTAAGAATTTCAAAAAAAGACAACGTACAAGGCTGGAACCAACAATCTATAATAGAAAAATACAACCCAGATAACTCATGGCTCGCTGACAATACTATTCTTGGCTACGGGCCCGGCGTTACGTCCAAACCATCAACAGAATTTATTATCAATAACAGTAACGCAATAGCATATAACGTCGGTAACGTAACGACCCTCATCAATAACGCCACGATACTATCGTTTGATGGGCGAATAAAAAATAATAGTAATACAATAAATTATTATGCCCCAACTATAAGAAGCTCTTCCCGATATACGATTCAGAACAGTAATGCTTTAACTTACGGCATACGAACAAATAGTAACGTAATTGTTACCATAGCAGATGCAATTGATATCTCTGTTGGAGACCTGATCATAAACGGCCCTACACGTACTATTGGATTTGACATATATGCAGCTCTTGATAATAAAATAATCGTCCAAACAGACTGCGTTTTAAATGGCAACGGACACTTTATACAATTTGCACAAAATAATCCTGGATGCTTCCAAATATATCCCGGAAAAACAATCACATTAAAAAATATCGCGCTCAAAGATTTCTCAGATAATGTCTTTAGCTTTGGCGACGCGAACGCAAAAGTTCTCTTTAGTGACGGAACAACGATAGCACTCTCTCGATTTAAACAAACAGAGACGCTCAGCCGAAACTGGGTATTTTATGGAAGCGATATGGCGCTTTATGGATTTGGCAATTCTATAGACATGAACTCATTAAGCATCCAAGTAACAGGAACACTTGCGCTACAAAATATTATCTTAGACAATCTAAAAGATTCTCTCTTAACCGCAATGACATCCCAATCAAATATAATATTAAAAGACTCGACACTTGCTCTGTCAAGAGAATTTCTGGCAACAGGCTACAGCTTTACGACCGGAGCTCTTACCATACAAAGTGACACAATCATAACCGGATCAAAAATCTTTAGTTATAAATCAAATCGACCCTTAACAATAAGCAGCAAATCAACATTAATAATTGATACCGGAACCGGATTCAAATATGAACCAACAACTAATAATAGAGATCTGGTCGTAATGGAAGACGTGACGTCTCGATTATTCTTAAATAGCTGCGAATTCGCTTCTTCTAGTACCGGAATGAGACTAACTAAAGGAACGCTGCTGATCGATGGAACAAACGATATTGAAACACCAGATTCTGTAGCCTCAAGCGAGGGAATCAGCTTCGGCAATGGAAACATAGAAGAAAACCTCAACATCGAAATGTTCCCGGGAGCAAACATGATAGTTACAGGAATATTAAACCTAGACAATAAATAAGGTCAGTAAACATGAAATTAAAAACTCAAATAACTTAAAAAATAAAAAAGAGAATCACATGAAGTTTATAAAATTATCGTCTATAAACATTAAAATATATATCTTATGTTTGCTGACAAGCATAATTACCCAAGATATATATGCACGCCTGCGCTTTGTCGACCAAAGTGCCTCAATAGGCATACAGCCAGGCTACTCACGCGTAAGAATATCGCACAACGATAACGCCCAAGGCTGGTTCCAACAATCTATCATCCCAGCAACAGGCATGGACAACTCATGGCTGACAGACAATACAATTATTGGATATGGTTCCGGCATTACTCAAAAAGCCCCAACGTCGTTCACATATAATAACAGTAATGCTATAGCCAAGCAGGCGCTCACCACAGACATCGCACTCAACTATAATACGCCAACGACTTTTGATAATCGCATGAGACACAATAGTAATGCTATAAATTATCTTGCCCCAATTATAAGAAATAGCTCGTATCTTATTCGACAAACAAGTACTGCTTTAATATATGGCATACACAATAACAGCACCGCCCTTGTTTCAATAACAGAACAAGTAAATATAGGTGGAGAAATCATAACCCAACCAACATATCCATTTAGTCATAATTTTTTTCTTTCTACAAAAAAATATCTAAACTTTACCCAAAACTGCATTATAAACGGAAACGGCCACTTTATACTTTTTGCCCAAAACAACCCAGGATGCATTGAGGTTGCCGCTGACAAAACACTTACTTTCAGTAACGTCGCCCTCAAAGACTTCTCAGACGATGCCATAACACTTGCAGCTGGAGCAAAAATAATCTTTGGCCATGGCACAACAATCGCCCTTTCCCATTTTAAACCATCAAATAAGCTCAGCCGCAACTGGATCTTTAATGGCAGGAACATGACAATTTATGGATTTAATAATTCTTTAGACATGAACTCTTTAAGCATCCAAGTAACCGGCACGCTTGCCCTACAAAATATTATCTTGAACAATCTTAAACATTCACTCTTAAATGCAACAAACACACAGTCAAATATAATCCTAAGAGACGCAACGCTTAATCTATCAGACTCTTATAGCTACACAACAGGGGCACTCGAAATACAAAGAGATGCCCTAATTTCCGGAACAAAAGTTTTTAACTATAAATCTAATCAACAACTAGCAATCGATTCTAATTCAACATTAATAATCGATGCTGGCTCAAGCTTCAAATACGACCCAACAAGCACAAATCGCGATTTAATATTCATGAAAGACGGAACATCTCGACTGTACTTAAATGGCTGCGAACTCTCTTCTTCGCCAACGGGTCTACGGCTCACCAAAGGCACGCTCCTTCTTGATGGATCAAACGATGTGACTACACCAGACTCACGAGAAACTGCTAAATCAGAATGGATTAGCCTTGGCAACGGAAAAAAAGCAGACAACCTGAATATCGTGCAGTTCCCGGGAACAGTAATAAAAAAAGCTGATGGAATCCCTGGATATCTCATAATAAATAATGTTTAGACAAAAAAGAGAGAGCCAAGTTTTTCGACCTGACTCTCTCTTTTATCTTATAATCAAGAACATGTATAACTTAAGCAATTACCACGTTTTCTTGAGTTTCGTTCTGTTCTTTGGCTTTTTTTTCTAAAGCTGCACTTAACTCTTCCAATAAAGCTTGTCTATCAGAATCATTATCACTTTCAAGATACAAATTGATCAACTTCATAACTACATAGCTACCAAGAAGAGCGACAGCCCCTGCAATAACCTTATCAGTTGTACTCATTGAACCAATTTCATCAGTTATTACTTTTGTTCTCTCTGAAACTTCTGGCAAATTCAATACAGTGTCAACACCAATCTTACCAGCATCGAACGCTTTTTTAACAGCCCATGTTCCAGCAGTAGCAACAAGAAATAACGCAATATGATCGTACATATTAAGAGATCCAAGTTTCTTAATCTGATCCATGCAGCCCTCACCAAAGCCCTTACCGATTTGAGTAGAATGATGTCTTAACTCTATTCTTTCATCAAGAAACGCTTGAGCTTCTGCGAAAAACGCGTTTATTTCTTCGTCAACAACAAGATCTTTAACATCAAAATAGGTATCCAAAAACAAATAATCAGCAGCTGTAAGATCTTTGCTCATATCTTCAATCTCAAGAACAAGAACAGACTTTTCAGTTGGAACAAAGTTGTTTTGAGCATAAACAAGGGTCAAATACTTTCTAAATGCTTCGAAATCTGCTGCATTTTTTACAACAATTTTCATAGGCATATGGTTAACAGCCTGAACCATAAATGGGTTCTTAGTAGAAGGCTTTGTGTTTAAAATATGAAAAGTGCGTAACGCATCTTCAGCGGCCACTTCTAAAACTTTGTCAGCCCAGCCAACATAATTTTGTTCTATTTTTAAATTGGCATCAACCATGTGATTGACATAATGAATAGGAAACATACGCTCAAGATCAGCAGCATTTCCAACAGTAACTTGACGAATTGTGCCATCAATATCTTTTGTACCAAAATCAAAAGACTCTAAAGAATTGCTTGCAGGTTTAGCAACAATCAACAACGGATGTCTTAACGTAGTCTTAAAAATACAAAACGCTTGGTCATATTTATTTAAATTTGTTGAAGACGCAGATTTAATATTACTTCTAATAGTTTCGACATCAGCAGCTTGTACCAAAGCAAAAGACGTAACGACCATTGAAAGCAAACACGCTTTCAGAATTTTTGTACGGTTCATAACGGACCTCTTTACATAAAAAAATTGATTAAACCAACAGAACACTTATGTATGCTTACGTGAGACATAATAAGTTAGTGTATGTAAATAATATTTTTTTTCAAGAAAATCACTGAATCTTCCCAATAGATGCTGGCTTTCTTTCAAGTAGAAAAAAAAGAAAAATTACTATTAGAAGAAACAATAACGACGGAAGCATAAATAGCCAGGCTGACAGCCCATTCTGAAAGAAAAAGCTACCCAAATAGGTCAAAAATATAACAAACACATATGGGAACGATAGCGCAATCCATTTAAGACGCTGGGACCTATCCAAAAGAGCAAAGAGTAAAAACGTAAGCAAGGCATAGAGCAATATTTGCAAATAAAAAAAGATGCGATTCATGATCACATATAATAAATCTCGCCCAACCGCATACGCAAAACCACCCCCACTTGTAAATAATTTCGGCACCAAATGAACAAGTTTTTGCGATTGTCCATTACTATTCACCTGTACAAAGAAATTCGGCACCATAATAACACGGTCTTGAACATGCTCTTTAAGTATTTGGCCCTCACCATCCAGAATATCGCCCTGCAATATAGTTATAGTTTGGGCGCTAATATTCAACCTAAACCTAGCCGCACGTATAATTTTTTTTATAGAAAAATCATCAAACACATACAAAACTAATAAATTAAGCCCCTCGCGCGTACTCAAATCAACCATATCAAAATAACAAAAAGTCTGACCGTCTAGTTGGTACCATTTTTTGAAAATTTTAGTAGGCACTTCTTGTTTAAAGTTTTCTACCTTAAATTGCTGCGCCCGCGCAACAAGAGGCGCCGTCACCTGCTCATACAAAACTAAGCCAAACCCTACTGCTATCAGCCCCGCACATAAAAAAAGACCCGCAAGTTTCTTGTAATTAATATTCAAAAGTAAAAGCGTTTCCCATTCTTTTTGCTGATTAAATTCTCTGATTAACAAACATGTGGCGAGCCAAGCACTAATCGGCATAAGATCAGAAAAAGACGGCAGCAAATTCAACGCAATAAAATAGGCTATACTTGCAACATCAGTGTGTGTAATACGCACGAGCTTTTCAAAAAACTCAATAATATTAAACACGCCTGTTAAAAGTATGTTAATAATAAAAAAATAACTAAAATATCGTTTGAGAAAATAGCGTAAAAAAACCATGTATTATTACTTTTGCTCGCCTTTCTCTTCAGACCGACTCAATTTAAGCAAGCTTGATTTAAGCAATAAAGACTCCGGCGTAATCAAACCACAGGAAACCAGCGTTTTAATAGCTTCTTCAAAAGATATATCTGTATAAATTACTTCACTTTCAGGCAATATAAAAAAGTATCCTGTTGTTGGATTAGGAGAATGCGGCATAAACACTTTGCAATATTTAGCATCAGGACAAGCTTTTTCACTTTCAGGGATAAGCGATACATAATCTTTATCATCAGAATCAAGCAAAAACGCCAAATGATAATACTCTTTACGTGGATAATGTATAAGCACAACTTGATGAGATTTTGGCATTTTTTCAGGAAGCTTAAAAAAATCAACAACTGTTTTAGTTGAAGAATAAACAATTCGGATCAATGGTATCTTAGCAACTAACTGTTCAAAATAATGAATAAGTACTCGAGCAAGAAAAGCTTTTACAATAAAACCCAGAACTATAATCAAAACCGTTGCAACTATAAATTCAGATCCCGGAATTTCACGTAAAAAGAGAGGCTCCATTTTACGTAACGGCGAAAGCAATCTACCAATAAAATTATACGAAAAGCTCACAAAAAAAAGCGAAAATGCTATGGGCAACACAAAGAAGAAGCCATTTAGAAACAGCGCCTTCAAAAAAGAAAATATCTTTTTTGACAACTTTGACATAATACCGTCTCCCTTTATTTTAAAACATCTTGCAGTTTTTGAGCTAGCCCTTGTGCAACAAGGCGTGCACTTTCTGACTCAATATCTTCAGTCATCACACGTAAAACATTTTCAGTTCCAGAATATCGCACTAAAATGCGTCCATTTTTTAAAAGCTTTTCATGCGCAGCTATAAGACTCGCATACGGCTCACTCAATAAATCTTTTTTACAAGAAACTGGAACGCTAATAAGTACTTGTGGCACTTTAATAAATGTTTGCATATCCCAATTAAGTCGAGCAGACATCGCTTCAAGCACTTTAAGAGCCACAAAAAGACCGTCGCTGCTATTTAAATAATCTCGCACAATAACATGACCAGAAAGCTCGCCACCAATTGGCAACTGACGCTCTTCAAGCGCAGCAGCAACATACTTGTCACCAACATCTGTACGAATCAGGCTTCTTCCCTGGTTTTTAAGTGCAAGCTCAAAACCAAAATTAGTCATGACCGTGCCAACAACCGTTTGGGTATCGTCATATTCCGGAAGTTGCAAAAGCAATGCAACGATGTCGTCACCTTCTTTGAGTTGACCATATTTATCGACAGCAACAATCCGGTCTCCATCACCATCAAATGCAAATCCTGCATCAGCAGATTGAGCAAGTACCTCTTTTTGTAAATTTTGCGTGTGCTGCGAGCCACAATTATCATTTATATTTGTACCATCAGGACTTACACCTAACGCAATAACCTGAGCGCCAAAACGTCTAAAAAGTTCTGGAGCTATATGAGCAGTTGCGCCATGAGCACAATCAAGAACTATTTTTTTATTTTTTAGAAAATTTTGAGGAAAAAACTGAGCAATTGCTTCTTGATACTTTTGAGCAGCCGTTGCCCACTCAATCACAGCAAATGCATCATGTTTTCCCGTATTGCCAACTTGGGATTCAAGCTCATAATATAAATCGACGATTTCTTGCTCGTCCTGCTCACTTAGCACACCACGCTTGGCATCGAAAATTTTAATACCATTATCAGCAAACTTATTATGCGATGCTGAGATCATAATACCGCAATCATATCCAGGATGAGCCCCAATTAATTGACAAATCCCAGGAGTTGGAATTACACCCGCATCAACAATAGTAACCGGACGTGTATGAAGCCCATTTATTAATGCCCGCTGAATTCGAGGCCCAGAGATACGGGGATCCCGCCCGATTAACATCTTTGGACGACCATATTTTTTACATGCCCACGTTGCAATTGCAACACCAATCTCATATAAAGCAACATCTGTAAACGGGTATACATCTGCATTTCCACGGATCCCATTTGTACCAAAAGCTATAGGCAATTTTTTCATAACACGAATACTTTCATATATAGTCCAGATATCGTTCCGGACCCGAATATTTAATAATTTTTATATTTTAGCCATACTATGATACAATAATATAAAGTATTTCTTGCTTAATACAAAGGTCAAACATGGATTTTTGGTTTTTAATCAAGTGTTTTCTCATCGGGATCTCAGCTTCATCAACTGTTGGTCCCATATTTATACTCACGTTCACTCGGGGAGCCCTTTATGGGTTCGGCAGAGGCTTTGCTAGCGCTCTGGGTGCTGCTTTAGCCGACGGGGTATTCTTTTCTCTTGGCCTTCTTGGAGCCCTTACACTCCTAGAAAACTCAAAGCATTTCTCATTAATTATTAATATGCTCGGAGGCTTAATTTTAGTCTTACTCGGCGCCATATCGCTTAGACGTTACTTAAAAGGCACACAACTATCATATGTCTCCAACACTTCTTCTTTTGCAACTACCGCAAAAACGTTTGTTTTGACCATTTTCAACCCCCTGGTCGCCCTATTTTTTATGTTTATTAGCATCCAAATACTTCCTGAGGGCGCCCCCAGTCCACCAATACAAGATATTATTATCGGCAGCTTGGCCGTTTCAGGAGGCTCACTACTTGTTCTTGGGTCAATTGCCTGGCTAGCCTCCCATGTTGGCAGCGCTATCAGCACCAAACGGCTTGCATTTTTGTCACTTGTTACCAGCATTCTCTTTATGAGCGTTGGCTCGTATCTTTTAGGTAATTCATTCATTACTATTTTCAAACAAATATCCGGATCCTAAAAAGTATTTACTTTACTCGCTCCAATAAAGTATTTTTTTATTAAAGAGCTTATAAAAAAATACTTAACCCCGAGTACTGTTAGGCACATTTTTATGCCATTTTGGTTACACGATCCACGACCAATTTCATTTGCTCGACAAATCGCATCAAACGTGCGGCTCCTCTGTTCTTTTGTTTTTCTCACTCTAATCACGCTAAGCTGGTTCTTTCTCGCTCAAGCTCCACTTAATATCAAAACAACACAAAACCTATGCTCACATGCCAATCTCGCCCAACAACGCATCATATTTACCAGCGCAATCAAACATTTTAACGAAATCCTTCAAAAAAGAGATTTTACTAACTCCGAATTCAAAAAGCTTATAACCAACACCACACAACAAACAACCTCTCTTGATAAGTTACTTAACGCTATCAAAACAAGCAATTTAGCGTGCAAAAACATACAAAAACTATCTCACAAAAAAAGAACATTATTTGATAAAGAATACTTGTCTCTACGCATTACAGGCAACTTTGAAAATTTTATCTCTTTTTTTTCAGCGCTCAAAAAACAAAACTCCTGCATAAAGTTCAAAAAATATGAATTTACGCACACAAAAAATAATACGCTTGTTATGAATGCCGCAATTCGCTTAATAAACCTTGCGCCGGGTGCATTATGAACACACATAAACACACACTGCTCGCACACACATATATGATAATGCTCGCAATTGCAACGACAATAACTACAGTAAAAACAATAACACCAGTAACAACACAAGATTTGTATAAAATAACGCCATCACGTGATCCATTTTTTTTGCCAACAAAAATCAGCCACGCAAGCCCATTAAAAAACCTAAAACTAATAGGCACTATAGCAAGTAATAACAAGCTAGGCGCAATAATAGAAAATAAAAAAAAACAAAAAATAATTTTTATAGGCGACACAATTAATAATTACACTGTCCAAAAAATCAGTAAAAACAAACTTTCATTAATACATAAAAATTCACACGAGCACATATCTTTGAATCTTGGTGGAAAAGACCAAACCCTTCGACAAACTCAGAGTGAACGCTCATGCTGAGCCCGTCGAAGCATATCCGGAATGACAAAAAAATAGGTAGGTAAAAAAATATGAAAAAACGCACACTCATAAATTATTACGCGCAACAAGCGCGCTTACTCTTATTATTAACACTTTATACGCCGAATTTATTTTGCACAAATATATCGCCAGATATAGAACCAGGAAAAACATCAAGCTGGTCAACCGTACAGCACATAGAAGACATCCCACCAACAACTACCAGCTTAATAAAACAACAAAACCAAACAAAAGAACAAGAATCACTCAAAAACATTAAAAACATCGTCTCAAACGCACTCAGCAAAAAACAAAAAAACAATAACAATAATAAAACAAAAAAAACTGCAAAAAATAAAAACTCACGAACTGACAAAATTGGGATAGATATAACACGAGAACTAACCCAATTATTACAAGAACAATATCAAAACAAAGAACTCACAAAGCCAAAACTATCACTCGAACTCAAAAAAGTAGATATCAAAAAAGCAATTAACTTAATCAGCAAAATTACCGGCGTTAATTTTATTATCGACACCCAAGTATCAGGATCTATAGATACTATTAAATTTGATAATATCACGCTCGCTCAAGCTCTCAGTATCTTATGCAATAACAATAAACCCAGACTCGCATTAATAAAAGAAACAGACTTATGGCGCATTGTCACAAAAGCAACAGCACTTAAACTTCTGGAATCACAAGCCCTCGATCTGCGTGAAAAAAACTTCACCCTGGACGTCGCTACTATTTTCCATGCTAAATGGGACCAAGAATTCAAAAAAAGAATAGAAAAACTCTGGAAAGATATCTTAGGTGACCAAGCTGAAAAAAACGGCAACTACCTCACATTTGATGACCAAAACAAAAAAGTCTTCTTCAAAGGTGACAAAGATTTAATAAAAGACTTCAAAAAAATACTATCAGAAATCGATATAAAAGTACCACAAGTACGCATAGACGCACGCGTCGTCATCGCCCAAAAAGACTTTGAAGAAACCATCGGCATCCAGTGGTCCGGTATCTACGATAGAAGTTCTACCATGGGAAAATCCTGGAACATAGCCGGCGCAGGTATCGGAGAAAAAACTGCCGGGGACGGCTTTAAAGACCTCATGAACTGGTCACTAAACCTGCTCCCATCAGCCGCCAGCTCAGCACTGCCCATCAAAGTCCCATTTATATTTGGCCGCAAAGATATAACAACACACCGCCTGAATCTTATGCTTAACGCAGCTGAAAATAGAAACGAAATAAAAACAATGCTCAAGCCATCGCTCCTCGTTAAAAGCGATGAAACAGCTCAAATTATGGTCGGTGAAAATATGCCCCAAGATATCAGATTGCAAGAAACAGTCGAAGGCCAGCCAACCAACATAACCTCAATAAGCTATAAAGATATTGGTATGCAAATTAAAGTAAAACCAACCGTATCGCCCGATCAAGAACGCGTATTTTTAGATATCTTCGTAGAAAACTCAATCATAAAACAACCATCATTTAACCGCACACGCACCTCTGCAACCGCACAATCATCGTTTAACTGGACCATAGAAACGTCTCGATCACAAAACCGCGTAATACTAGAAAGTGGCCAAACAACACTGATAAGTGGGCTTATGATAAACACATCAGAAATAAATAAAACAGGAGTACCACTGTTACAAGAGATTCCCGTTATAGGGCTCTTATTCCAAGGCAAAAGAAAAATGATGATCGACAAACAAATTTTAATATTTATTACACCAACATTAATATAGTTAAAACCATAGGCTAAAATAAATATCAGGCGAGTACGCCTGAGGAGAAAATCGTGATAAAAATTCAAAATCGAGCGATTGCTCAGGGGTAAAATTAATTAACGTTCTAACAAAAAGGGGGGACTGACCATGTCATACATGCTTAAGCTTAAAACATATCTGTCTCCAGATATCCCACGTGAACTATACCAACACATAATTAATTACCTGGACCACAAACTAAATATAACCATAGAACTCATAACAGAAACTCAAAATATCGGCCCAGACAGAACCAAAAAAGATCCATTCTCTCTTAATCAGGTCGATATTGGGCACTTTCATACTCAGCCCTATCTCTGGCTTTCACAAAAAACACCCTCACCAATAGAACTATTACCCATCGGCCCCATTTTTAACGACCCACGCATCCAAAACAAGCCCGTTTACTTCGTCGACGTCATATCAAAAGATTCTCTCGTTAACCAATTTGCAAACATCAAGAGCTCTATGTGGGCAACCTGTAACCCACAGATCCAAAACATACTCACCCAAAACACTAACACTCACGCAATAGATTCACACATACTCGCCCTACACAATAAACAAAGTAAAATTAAAACCCATGCTCCTGACGTTAAAATATTAGAATCCTGGGGCCCATACCCAATGCAACCACTCGTTATTCGTAAAGGCTTCGACACTTATCTGAAAACCGACATTATTAACGCGCTCAAAGAAATGCACCAAGACCACCAGTACGGGCCAAAACTCGAAAACTATCTTATTAAAAGTTTTGGCGACCTAAGCAACCAAGATTTTGAAGAAAGCCGCAATTTACTCAAAATATACGAGAACTTAAGCTTTTAAATCTTGGCTCATATTGAACTAAAATCTGCCCCCCCCATCCCAACTTATTCTTTTCAAATTATAAAAACATGCTATATAATATTTCTCTCGTGTTTTACAGCGTTTTTTGACATTTTGTTCTTATTTGAAAAGTTTAATATGCATGCAAAAATTTATTCAGCCACAACAATAGGCATCGCCGCCCACCTAGTCGAAGTAGAAGTCGATCTCTCCTGGGGCATGATCAATTTCTTTATCGTTGGCCTACCCGATAAAGCAATAAAAGAAAGCAGAGACCGCATTCGCGCCGCGTTTAAAAATAGCGGCATAAAAATCCCAGAAAAATTAATCACCGTAAATTTAGCCCCAGCTTCTCTCAAAAAAGAAGACGTACTTTTTGACGTGCCCATCGCCGTAGCAATTTTACAAGCAGCCAAACAAATCGAACTTACCGAACAATTCGTACAAGAAACACTCTTTCTCGGCGAACTCTCGCTGGACGGCACAATCCGATCAGTAACAGGTGTACTATCTGTAACACACGGGGCTCTAAAAGCTGGCAAAAAACGTATAATCGTGCCGATAGAGAACATACAAGAAGCAAGTTTAATTAAAAACATAGACGTCATCGGCGTCCAGTCTTTAACGCAACTAATAGCATATTTACGCAGTGAGCTCGCTATAAACCCAGCTCCCTGTTCATTCGATACGCTACAACTAACCTGCGCAAATTCCAATCTTGACTTCAATCAGGTCAAAGGCCAAGACCAAGCCAAACGCGCGCTCCAAATAGCAGCAGCAGGCCAGCACAATATTTTGTTTATCGGCGCCCCTGGCTCAGGCAAAACCATGCTCGCCAAACGTCTTGCTACAATTTTGCCCAATATGTCTTTTGATGAAATTATCGAAACCACAAAAATTTATTCTATTGCCGGACAATTAAGCGGGCACTCGCTTATTGTAAATCGTCCATTTCGCGCCCCCCACCATACTATTTCCCAAGCAGGCCTTGTCGGCGGCGGCTCTAACCCGCGCCCAGGCGAAATAAGTTTGGCCCATAATGGCGTACTCTTTTTAGACGAACTCACAGAATTTAGACGCGCAACACTAGAAGTTCTACGCGAACCACTGGAAAATAACAAAGTCTTAATTTCGCGAGCACTCACCGCAATCGAGTATCCATCACAATTCTTACTCGTTGCCGCACTTAACCCCTGCCCTTGTGGCTTTTTTGGTGACAAAAAAACAAAATGCACCTGCACCGAGAAACAAATACAAAATTATCTAGCCAAACTTTCCGGCCCACTTCTTGACCGAATCGACCTGCACATTAACGTACCATCAGTAAACTACGAAGAAATTAAAAACGATTCTTCAAAAAACACGAGCTCAAAAAACTTGTTCGCCAAAGTAGAAAACGCTGTTATAGCACAAGAAAAACGTTTTGGCGCATTAAGAAATGCCCACATGACCGCCCAACACGTCGAACAATATTGCCCACTCACATCAGAAGCTGAAAAAACTATCGCTCTGGCTTTTGACCGGTTAGGCTTAAGTATGCGAGGCTACCACAAAATCCTAAAAATCGCCCGCACCATAGCTGATCTAGAAGGCCAAGAAAATATTGAACGCGTACACATACAAGAAGCGATCATGTACCGGTCTTTAGATAAAAAACTCGAAGAATAATTTATGATACTCGGTATAGGCACAGACATAACACAAATCTCACGTTTTGAACGCTGGGCTCTCTATCCAGAAGCCCAACTGCTCAAAATTTATTCTGAACAAGAGCTAGAAGCCAGCCTAAAGACAATCGACGCAAACAAAACATCGCACGGCTCACGCTATATTCCAGAAAAACTGGCAGCACGCTTTGCAGCAAAAGAAGCTTTCTTTAAAGCATTAAGCCAAATATTAGTTACTCGTGGACAAACAGAACGCACGTTCTCGTTTCTGTCCATCGCCCCACTAATTACCGTAACTCAAGACCTCTGGGGTGTGCCCAAAATTTCTATCAATTGGGAAGCATTCAAACAAAAAACCGGCATATATCTACCAGATCTTCGCATTAATCTTTCGCTCGCACATGAAAAAACTCACGCCATCGCATTTGTGATTATTTCGTAAATAATACACACGTTCACACACCTGGGGCTGCGGCGATAAAAAATCGCCTTATGCCCAGGCTGCGCACCAGATTCAGGCCCTACAGGCCTGAGGACATAAAACATACTCGATTTCGTCTCACATCATCACGCTGTAGGCGTGAAACCCGTCCTTAGCCTAGGCACGAGCATGCCCTGCATGCGCGGCCCTAGGTCTCCGGACACGTACCTCTCAAACCGCCCATTCCAGAAACATCCAACATTCACACGCCTGGGGCTGCGGCGATAAAAAATCGCCTTATGCCCAGGCTGCGCACCAGATTCAGGCCCTACAGGCCTGAGGACATAAAACATACTCGATTTCGTCTCACATCATCACGCTGTAG
>JBDRBF010000033.1:0-14174 GCA_043822925.1 bacterium | reverse complement strand
CTTTCAAAAGTGAATTTGCACGGATTGTGTTATAATTACCGAAGTATGAAAAGAAAAAACTGAGCAAAAAGATTTAAAAATAATTATTTAGGAAATCGTATGCATCGTTATCTGTTAGTTTTTTGTTTGTTATGTGCTGGTTGTGGGCAATCGACGACAAAAGATAGTGCAGCGCAAAGTCCCCTTATTTCCCGTGAAGTACTTTTTGGTAATCCAGAAAAATTTTATCCCATGATCTCACCTGATGGAACAAGATTGTCTTATCGCGCTCCGGCCAGTGGCGTGCTTAATGTGTGGGTTAAGACCATTGGCAAAAACGATGCCCGGCCAGTCACGCGAGAAACTAAGCGTGGAATTTATTCCTGTTACTGGGCGCCAGATAGCACCTCTATCTTGTATCGTCAAGACGCAAATGGCGATGAAAACTATCATATTTATCGGGTGACTTTGGATACAGATAAAATAGATGACTTGACGCCGTTTGCGGGCGTCCAAGCAAATTTTCTTGCCCAGGATATGTATGTTTTGGATAAAATTGTAATCACAATGAATAAAGAAAATCCACAATTTTTTGATGCATATACGCTTGATTTAAATTCAGGGGCCATTACGCTTGTTGCTAAAAATCCTGGCCATGTTGTGAGCTGGCTTGCTGATTCACAACTTCAGGTTAGAGCTGCGGTTCGGACGCTTCCTGATGGCAGACAAGAATTGTTATATCGTGAGTATAGTACTGATGATTGGCGTTCTATATTGACTGTCGATTTTGAAGATGCTCTGTATGACGAATTATATTCTGGGCTTCTTAAATTTTCGCGTGATGGCAAGTATTTGTATCTTAACAGTTCGATTGATGCCGATACGCGGCGCTTGCTGAAGTTTGATCCTCAGACGAAAACATATATTGTTTTGGCTGGTGATCCTGAATATGATATTTCTTGGGTTGTTTTTAATAGCCAGACGTACGAACCAGAGATTGTGCAGTGGGAAAAAGATCGGCTTGTTGCCCAGGTGCTTGATGAATCAGCAAAAAAAAAATATCAAAAAGCGCAATCTATAAGTAATGGAGACCTGTGGTTTATTCATAGGAATAACGACCGGAATAAGTGGGTACTTGGCTATCGATATGACATAAAATCGTCTGATTTTTATTTGTATGATTGCGATACCAAGCAGGTAACATTTTTGTTTTGTACAAGACCAAAGCTTGACGAATATAAGCTTGCGCCTATGGAGCCTGTTGGGTTTGCTTCACGTGATGGTTTGAAATTACATGGGTATTTGACGTACCCAGTTGATGGCAAAAAGCAAAATGTCCCATTCGTGTTACTTGTTCATGGTGGCCCGTTTGCGCGGGATAGTTGGGGTTGTGATTCAGCGGTACAGTGGCTGGCTAGCCGTGGGTATGCCTGTTTGCAGATAAATTTTCGGGGTTCTAGTGGGTATGGCAAATCTTTTTTGGCAGCAGGAAATAAAGAGTGGGGCGCCAAAATGCATGACGATCTGGTTGACGCAGTTCAGTGGGCTATTAATCAGGGCATTGCAGATAAAAGTCGTGTTGCTATCTATGGCTGTTCATACGGTGGCTATGCAGCGCTTACGGGTGTAACGGCTACGCCAGATTTGTTTTGTTGCGCGGTTGATGTATGTGGTGTAAGTGATTTAAAAACGTTTCTTCAAACGATGCCGCCCTATTGGTCTATGACGCAATGGGAACAGCGTGTGGGAAATTTAAGTGATGAAGATTTTCTGAAATCCCGCTCGCCGCTTTATAAAATTGGAAACATAAAAAGACCTGTTCTTATTGGCCAGGGCGCGAATGACCCACGCGTTAAGCAAACTGAGTCAGGGCAAATTATTGCGGCTATGGCGGCCAAGGGCTTGCCTTATGAATATGTTCTGTTTCCTGACGAAGGGCACGGTTTTGCCAAACCTGAGAATCGCCTGAAGTTTTATGCTATCGCTGAGAAATTCTTGGCCAAGCATTTGGGTGGACGGTGCGAAGAGAGTGAAATATGATAATAAAAAGAACGTTTGGTACGTTGCTTGATTAAAAATTCTTGTGTTAAAATTTATGGAGTAATCATGGAAGTAAAAGAATTAAGAGCTGATATCAATGAAGCGCTTAGTAATCCGGACGAAACGACAAGAGTTGGGGAATTTTGGTGTATTGAAGATGAATATACTGATTGTTTCCCGCTGTTTAAAAAAATCTTCTTGGATAAAAAAATGGAAGAACTTATAGATAAAGAATGCATTATCAAAAGATGTCCAGAGGGTTTTCTCGTAAAAGATGCTTATGGTGATCAGGAAGTTTTCACACATGATGAAATTGCTTTATTTATCGATTTGTGGCAAAAAGCCCAGAAGTGCGTCCCCCTACATGAGCAATATAAAAAATAAGAAACATGTTTCTGATCGTTGCGTATACGGCTTGCGCAGTGGGTCGATACTTTTGTCGGCATTGTTTGGAATTGTTTCTACCGTTACAATGATTGGCTGGTTGATTATTCCTAATTCGTCGCAACTTATTGGCACGTCTATTAATCGAGTTAAGACAAAAGAAAAAGTTGTTGCGTTAACGTTTGATGATGGGCCGAATAGCCCTTTTACCAATCAAGTTTTGGATGTTTTAAAAGAACATCATATTAAAGCAACTTTTTTTGTTGTTGGAGCATATGCTCAACAGTTTCCAGATATTACTAAAGAGATATATGGTGCGGGGCATGAGCTTGGGAACCATACATGGTCGCACAAAGTTCTTGTTGGCAAATCGTGTAGGTTTATACGTGAGCAAATTAATTCGACAGATTTATTGTTGCGAGATTTGGGGTATACAGGGCCGATATATTTTAGAGCTCCTAAGGGGCTGAAATTTATAAATTTAGCTAAAGTGCTTGCTGAAAAAAAACGCCCGCATATTTTATTTGATGTTGTTGCGTGGGATTGGAGCCGTCCTGGTGTTTCTAAAATAGTAAAAAATGTTATTAAGAATGTTCGTTCTGGATCTATTATTTTGTTGCATGATGGTGGTGGTGATAGAAGCCAAACAGTTATAGCAACAGATATTATTATTAAAAAGTTACAGAAACAGGGGTATCGTTTTGTGACTATCTCTGAACTTTTATCAAAACGTGCATGAAAATTTATCTCTCGTAATAAAGATTAGATAAGCGCTTTAAGTACAATCTCTTTATTTTGCAATGCAACCTGAGATACGGCGTACAGGGGGTATGAATGGATTTGTTCATGTACCGAATAGTTTTGCGCAGAAAAGCGTACTCCGTATGATGATCGGGCATGCAGTTCTAAAAACATGTTTAGGCTTCTGAGCGTTGTGCTATGTCCACTTTTTACTTCGATAGGAATTATGGTTTCTTGATCTTGTAGCAGATAATCAACTTCAGCGGTGCTGTTTTTAGCCATACGTTGCCAGTAATAAAGTTGTGTTTTTTGACGCGGATCGGCATACGCTAAAATTTCTTGGCCAACAAAAGCTTCAACCACTGCACCTTTATTTGTAAAATTTTGTAAAGGTTCTAAGATCCAGGATCCAGTTTCTAATCCCAAAACTTTTTGGCTTATGGCAATATCCATTAATATTGTTTTATAAAATTCTAGGTCTACTTCTGCTCCCAGTGGGATACCTTGGGCTGCTGTATGAAAAATTTTGTGGACAATGCCGGCTGTTCTGAGTAAATCAAGTGCTGGCGCCAGTTCGCGTTTCCGGTAATCGCCCTCAATAACTGTATACTTAAATTTACCACCAAGTTGATGAGGGATGTTCATGAAAATGCGTGCAACATGGTCAATTTGTGGTGCTTTTGCGTATTTGCCAAAATCTTGTTGATAAGTATCAATAATATCCTGGTGTACCATGAGGCATTCGTTTATATTTCCTGTTTTTATCCATTGATTGACAGATTCAGGCATGCCGCCAACGGCCAAATACTTGCCAACCATATCGAGTAAATCTGCATGTCCCCCTGCACTATAGACGAAGTTAGATATTTCTCGTTTTTCTAATAATTGCTCAACGATCTTTTTTTTACCCAATGCAACCAAAAACTCGATAAAAGATAATGGGTACATATAGAGTGAGCGAATTCTGCCGACGGGGATGCCAATTTGTTCGATTGCAAAATCCAATAAAGAGCCTGCTGCTATGACATGGAGTTCTGGCTTTTCTTCATGAAAATAACGCAGCGCAGTAATTGCTCTGGGCGAGATTTGAATTTCATCAAAGAAAAGTAATGTTCATCCTGGAATAATTTTTTCACTTTTCGCATCTTGTTCATTATTTAGAAGGGCAAAAATGTCTTGTAGTATGCGTTTTGGGTCTAGGCTTTTATCGTTATCAAAGATTGCAAGTGCGCGTTGATTTCGTTCAAAGTTGATCTCTATAAAATGGTCAAAGGTTTTACCAAGTTCTCGTACGGCATGGGTTTTACCAACTTGGCGTGCGCCCCTGAGTAAAAGGGGTTTTCGGTTTAAATCAGTTTTCCATTGAGTAAGATAAGCATCTATAATTCTCTTCATGGTCGTTTTCTAAGGATAGTGAAAAATATAGTGGTTTTACAACAAAATTGAGTTTTTACACAAGATTGAGTTTTTAAGTCTGGCTGGCAGGAGAATTTAGGCGTTTCATGTTGAGATACGGTTTACTTGGGCTTAACAGCCTTTAATTTATTTGGCATAGTAAGCAGCGTAAAAAACATACGTAATAAATGGGCCAAATTTTTGAGGAATATTACATGTCGATAAAATTTCAAGATAACCATAATTTAGAGTCCCATTATACGGCAACTGGTTTTGTACGTAATAAAGGTGGCGATAAAATTTTATTTATTTTTCATAATAAATTACAACTTTTATTGCCTCCTGGGGGGCACGTTGATTTGGGCGAATTGCCACATGACGCTGTCGTACGGGAAATTTTTGAAGAAACGGGTGTGCGTGCTCAAATTATTGACCCGTTAGGTGACCTTTGTTTGCCTGCTGGCTCTCAAGAGATACAAATTCCAACGCCTATAGCTGTACTTCATGAGCAAATACCGGCTCATGGCCAAAAACCTGCGCATTTACATTACGATTTTTTGTATTACCTGCAAGCAGATAACGAGAATGTTGTACCTGCTGAAGCTGAAGTTGAGGCAGGCCATTGGTTTACGTTAGAAGAAATTCTTGTGTGCAATACTACTGAGGGGGCCAAAGCTATTTGTAAAAAGCTTTTGGGTGGGTCGCCTTATTAATTCCAATGGAATTGGGGCCTTTTATTGACAATTTATGTTGGTTTTTTGTACGTTTTTATGTAATGGAAGGAGGACAAGTACGGAGTTTATGTTAGGGGGGGATTTGTCATGGAAATTGTTGCAAGATGTCTTGCTTTGAACAATTATAGAAAAATAAATTTGTGTGTGCTTCTGGCATTTGTGTTGCTTAGTAGCGTTACTCATTTATGCGGGGAAATTGTTGGCTCTTGGGATGATAAGAATCTGTCTGTTTTAGATAGTTCAGATCTTAATGATGCTATAGTAACGGGTAATCTAGAAAAATTTAAAGCGCTTTTTAGTGATGCCAAAATTAGAGGTGAATTTATTACTTTTAAGTCAGGCGGTGTGGCTGTTAAAGCTGTTCGGACAGCTGCTGTAAAGGGCTATTTGGATATTGTTAAATGTCTTCTTAATAATCAAGAAATTAGAGAAAAATTTCGTTCTTGCCAAGGTGGTGGCTATGCGCCTGAAACAGCGTTTAAAGCTGCAAAGAAAGGGCATTTTGAAGTTTTTAAATATTTGTTTGAATCGATAATTGTTTGCACGCTCACGCAACTCAAGCTGGCTTCAGGATACGCAACAAATATTGGTATTAAAAATATTTTTCAGGCACAAATCGAGATGCAAGAATTAATCGAACAATTTGGTAAGATAAAAATTAACTAAAACAAGATTTGAAATAGAGGGTTGCACGGTTGTTATGGTTGCCGGCAACCCCAGATTTTTTAGTTATTACTTCTTTTTCAAGGCTATCTTAATCGGCTTGTTTTTTGGTGTGATTGGGTCGATAAATTTTTTAGATGGCTTTCGTAATGTCTTGGTTTTAGCTTTTGATGGCTTTCTCGTTTCTAAAGAATAACCGAATGATTTTAGTGTTTTTCTTATCGTCGAAGGATGTCGATCAATTAAAAGTAAAAATATACGTGCAGATGCCTCAGGTTTTCTTCTATTTTGTTCCCAATCTTGCAACGTGCGAGTTTTGATTGCAAATAGGCGAGAAAATGCTTCTTGTGTTAGGCCTGTTTTTTTACGAATAGATTTTACATCAATATCTGGAATGGTGATTGTTGTCAGTACCCCTCTGCTTTTATCTCCCTGTGCATAAGCTATAGCGTCTTCAAACCCAGTAAGAACGTCTTTTACAAATTTTCTCATATATTGTACCTTGTGTTTTTAAAACTACTTTTTAACTGTCTTACAGCCTCAGCGAAGAGCTTTTCTTCTTTAGGCGTTATATTTTCAGCTTTAGATTTTGGATATATTGTTATCAAAAAAACAGGATTGATTTCATCATAAAAATAATAAATTATTCTAAATTCACCACGCTTACCTTTTCCAGGCATAGCGTAACGCACTTTGCGCACGCCGCCTGTTCTGGGTATGACGTCACCAATAAGTGGATTTTCGGAGATAGTTTCTTTAATCCCTTCTCGGAATTCTTCTTTATTTATCCCTTTGTGTATAAAAGCTGACAATTGAGATAAATAATGTTTAGTTTCAAGAACTTGTATTTTTTTCGTCATATAGCTCTGCTTTTCTTTATATTAAAGTAGCATAAAATACGGCGTTGCGGTAGAGTTTGTCTTTTTTTAAAATATTGTCTTGATTGCTTTATTATGTTTTGATAATCCCAAGGATTATGATTGGTAAGAGCTCGCTTTAAAGCGAGCTCTTCTATAGAAGAAACGTTAATGAACTTAGGCCATTCTAACAAATTCCCAAATTACTTTCCCCTTGCAGTTTTTGCACGGAGGAAATGTTTTGCCTTTAACTAAGGGGATCTCTCTTTGTTCTTCAGACTTACAACCACTATTATTTTTGCAGTTTCGATCTTTTAAACGATAAACTCCGGATTCAGGGCATATTTCTCCAATATTAAAAGTATCACCTCTTTTAAGCATCACTTTCTCCCCTGGTAAAAGTTATACAACGTAACAGTAATATTTTTTTGTTTAAATTAACGTAGCAAAGTTATTTTTTTTAAAGCAAGAAACGCGTTTAATTTTTAAGAGAAGCTCTGGATCTTCTGTGATTATTATAAATTATAATTTGCTTACTTTGTTATGGTCAGATTGTTTAATCTAAAAGAGGGTTTAAATAAATAGGGGAGATGTTTTAAGGGGGGATCGATGTATAAAAAAATAACGTTTAATTTGGTTTTTTTTGTGAGTATTTTGAGTGCTTCAGGGCTCCTGGCAATAAAGCCATCAAATAGTGAAATTAAACAGATAGTTGATGAGGCATTAAAACATCTCAAAGATCATTCAGAATATGCTTTTGTAAAGGCAGATAATGCTGTTTGCAGAGCAAATGAGGCATTGGGCCTTGTGCATAGCTCTAATGGTACGGCCCTTAAGGCTTTTGAAAATGCTACTGAGGTTTTGGCCGTTGTGGGCCGGGCATCCGTTGCGGCAAAAGAAGCGGTGGCAGGGATAGAGCGAACTCAGGCAGCTACAGCGAATTTAGAGCAAGAGTATAAACGGTTAAGTGGAACTCTTGCAGAAGAAGTTGCAAAAGCTGAAGAACGAATAGCAGATACAGCAAAAAGAGAACGAAAACTTGGACTGGAAGATAAGATCCAAATAGGGCAGGCAAAAATAGGCGAAAAGCAACGGCGTGGAATTTATGAGCAAGCAGAACGAATCCGGGCTCAAGCACCTATTGAGGCTGAAAAAGTAAAATGGAAAAACATTCGGGAGATTATTGGAGATTCAAGGCCCATAATAAAAATAGTATTGGCAACGATAGCAGTTGCTTTGTGTATTTATAGTATTAAATATGGTATGCCTGTGCTTACAAATTATTTTATGCAGCCATACGTTGTAAGTGAAACGTCTAGAACAGGTTTTTTTGGCTATTTTAAGGCTCAACAAAATATCGATATTAAAGATTTAATCTTTGGGCCTTCTTTATTTAAGCAGCTTTCTGATGTTTTATCTCGTGTGCAAACGGCAAGAATTTATGATGAAGCGTTACCTAATCTTCTTTTTTATGGGGATTCTGGAACGGGCAAGACTGCTTTTGCCAAAGCTTTAGCGTATGCTTCAGGGCTTGATTATGCATTAACGTCTGGTTCAGAATTCGCAAAGATCACAGATTTAAAAATAGCCAACAATGAATTACGTAAACTTTTGAATTGGGCAAAAAAAACAGATAAAGGGTTACTTGTTTTTATTGATGAGGCTGAATCTTTGTTTGCAAACAGAAAGCTTCCAACAACGTCAAAATCTGTTCAAGATTTTATTAATACTTTTTTGGCGCTTATTCCGGATAAAGCGCAGAAAAATTTGATGTTTATTTTTGCCACAAATCATCCATTCAAACTTGATGATGCAATTATTGATCGTGTTGGGGTAAGTATAGAATTTACGCTGCCGGATGCTCCTGAACGAGAAAGAATTCTTGTTAGATATCTTGAGAACTTTGCACAAGAAAATAAAGAAGCGCTTGTGGGTATTTGTCCGGAGGTTGTAGAAAAATTGGCAAGATACGCCGAGAGTTTGAAGGGGCTGGCGCCACGGGCTATTAAGTTTATTGCTCAGGAGATGGTTGCTTGTGCTCGACGACAAGAAAATAAACAGCTTACTGATGATATAGCGCTCGCAGCGATTGATCAGGCAAAACATAGTTTAGAACAAATATTGCAATGGAAAAAAGAACGTGATGAATGGGTCGGAGCTTTAAAATGATGCTTATGAATCGACGATATTTTTTTCTTTTAATTATGTGTTTTGTTGTTTTGAGTAATGGTGCTGTTTTATTTGCGCAAAGTACTAAAGTTGAGCCTTTTTTTGGTGCTGAAAATGGGATTAAAGGTGATTTGAAGACTTTTGTAAAAAAGATTTATGATCTTCTTTTGCATGGGTATTCGACCGATGAAATCGTCGCAATGGTTAATGATAGCCAAGAGTATCCTGAAAAAAAAGAGGCTGAAAAAAAAGAAACAGTAAATGTTTTTGTGCGGGAAGGTTGGGCAGGGGTGCTTACAGCATTAATTGTTTTAGTAATTGCTGTTGTTATAGTTTTGTTTTTGTTGAATTTTTTGCCTAAAAAAAGAAAAAATAAAGTGTCGCCGCCGTGTGCTGCCCCTGGGCTGCAAGAGCTTGCGGGCGTCAAGTTGCCACAGGATAAAGATCCTGGAATATTGGGTGGGAAGTTGGATCATCAATCAAGTCAAGATACATGTATTCAGGTTGTCCAAGAAGAGCAACAACGGTCATGTCAGGGGGTTAACCAAGGTGCGGCTCAGGAGAGTCAAGCTATTCAGGCCCAAGTTGTACATGCAGATAATGGACAAGTGAGCAAAGAGAGGGGTGATCAGAAAGGATTGAATTATTTAGGCCCCTTTGTGCGAAAATATATATATGATACTGATTTAGATGAGGTAGTTGTTCAACAGGTTAAGCAGGCTGCAAATATAGGGCTTAAGCTTGCCCAGATGGATTTTGAGTCAGTTGTTGATTCAAAAAATAAAAAAATATTGAGTGAAAACAGTTTGAGTGTGAAAAAGCTTAACCTATTTGATGAAATTGCGCAGCAGGTTGCGTATGCAAAAAGTATTGGGCTTGAGCCGGTGGGGATGCCATAGGGAGCGCCTTAAACTGGTTTTGCGTTTTCGACCAAAAATGGTTAAGATTATGTACCGTTTTTAACCAAAAACAATTGAAATCATGTGCTTTTTTTAACCAAAAAGGGTAATAAATGAAGCGTATTATTGACCATTTCTTATCAGAATGGAAGCTCGATGAATACCGGAAACCCCTTCTGGTGCGTGGGGCACGGCAAGTTGGCAAAACATATTCGATCAGAAGACTTGGTGCGATGTATCAGAACTTTGTAGAAATTAATCTTGAATTGCTCCCAAAAGCTCGCGCGGTTTTTGAAAAAGATCTTGATCCAGAAAGAATCTGTAGCGATCTTTCGCTTATCGTAAAAAAGCCAATAATTCCCGGCAAAACCCTTTTATTTTTGGATGAAATTCAAATTGTTCCACAGGCAATTATTGCCCTGCGATATTTTTATGAGATGCTTCCAGAGTTACATGTTATTGCGGCTGGCTCACTTCTGGACTTTGCCATTCAGCAGGTTGGTATACCGGTTGGGCGTGTGCAATCTTTGTACATGCATCCGTTATCGTTTATCGAATACTTGGTAGCTACTGGGAATTATCTTGCTATCGACGAGATTATTAACCACAAACCAGAAGAAGAAATGAGTTCTGCGATTCATAATCTATTATTGGGACTGCTCGGCGAATATCTGGCGCTTGGCGGTATGCCACAATCTGTACAACGGTGGGTTGAGAAAAAAAATCCACTTGGTTGTGCTCGGGTTCATAGTTCTTTATTAAATACGTATCGGCAAGATTTTGATAAATATGCGCGTACGTTGCAGGTAAAGTATGTTGCATTATTATTTGGCCATATACCCTTGCAACTTGGAAGAAAATTTAAATATAGTTTGGTTGAAGGTGATTATCGCAAACGCGAACTTGCACCAGCGCTTGATTTGTTAGTTACAGCTGGTATTGCCCACAAAGTTTATCATTCTGCGGGCCAGGGGGTTCCACTTGGGGCCCAGATGGACCCACAAGATTATAAAGTAATCTTTTTAGATACTGGACTAGCTCAATCTGTTCTTAATCTTGATATTGCTGAGTGGTTTTTAAATCCACAACAAGAATTTGTTAATAAAGGTGCTTTGGTTGAAGCTTTTATCGGGCAAGAAATACTGGCTTATTCTGATATGAATATAAAAAACTATATTTATTATTGGCACAAAGATGCATCTATTGGGCAGGCTGAGATTGATTATTTGCTTCAACTTAATTCAGTTGTTGTTCCGGTTGAAGTAAAAGCTGGATTGGGAAGTACGCTTAAGAGTATGCATGTATTTCTTGAATCTCATCCAAAATCTCCGTATGGCATACGTTTTTCGGCGCAAAATTATTCGGTGCATAATAATATTCACTCGTATCCGTTATATGCTGTGGCTAAAATTATGAGCGACAAAAACTTAGAGATGAGGCAGGCGATACTTGCGTTGGTATAGTTCTCTCTTAATTGTCTTTGCAAGCGCTAGTTTTTTGCTATAATCGGCTCTTGGGTTATTTTTATTAACATTTTTATGCAAGAGATTTATGGCATGGCGATTATGGTAAAAGACCCCAGTTTAAGAAAACTGAGAACAATTGGTTTTTTTGTGTTTTTTGGGACCATATTGTTTGGTTTTTTTGTAAATTTGTATGGCATGCAGAAAGAAAACTCTTTAGTCAGTTTAGAAATGGCCATAGAAAATAATAGACTTGATGCGGTCAGAGAGTTTTTAAAAGATCCTGTTGTTAGAAAAGATTTTATTGCTTACAAAAAAGGCGAGTGTGCTGCCAATGCAGTTTATAGAGCTGCACGTTACAATCGTTTGGAGCTTTTTAGAGTTCTTCTTCAAGACGTTGGCATAAAAGATGCGTTCGAATATCGCAAGGGTGGCTACTTTGCTAATTGGTCGCTCAATGTAGCTGCAAATAATGGCTCTAAAGAAGTAGTTCAATGTCTTGTTGGAATCATTATTTATTCAAAAGAGCAACTTGAGGCGGCTTGTAAGATTGCGGTTGTAAAGGCTGGATCGGCCATAGACGCTGCAAAGAAAAAGCGATTTAATGATATAGTTTTTATTCTTAAAGATGCGATTGATTGGATTGATAAGCATGTTACAAATAATGTGTATAGTATAATTGCATTGCTGAAAAGAAAGAAATCGGTGAATAAATTGGTAAAATTGCTCGGGGCTGTAAACTCTAAATATAAAAAAACTTAAAATAAAAAATGTATGGACGCGCAGTTGGCGCGGGGGTGTTGGTTAGATTTTTAAATATTTTTTATGTGCGAGGTTTTTTATGAATAGTGTTTTTAAAAAAATAAAACAAATAATTTTTGCGGGAATTTTAGTAGCCGTTTTGCCGGGTGTTTGGTTGTATGGCATGACGTCAAAATCTCATGTCAGTGAGCATTTTGATGAATCGTTTGAAGATGATTTTGTTGTATTTACAGAAGAAGAGATTGAAGAAATAGCTAAAAAAAAGACTCAGGAAGATATTGAGAAAATTAAATCAAAAGCGTTTGATGGCCTTGATAAAAAAGACGGAGAAGCGATATTAAAGCTTTATAAAAAAAATCCTATAAAATTTACTCAACAAATTAAAGAAAAGATTAAAGAAAAAATTAGAAAAGCGATTGAAGAAATTAATTATGAAGATATTAATAAGTTCTATGAGTCTGTTAATTTGTTAGATCTAAATACTCACGAGCAAAAAGAGAAAAAATTAGAAGAAGAAAGGCGTAAAAAATTAAGAAAAGAAATTACTGTATTTGAGACTGGGATTTTTAAGAAGGTTCCTAAAGGGTCTCTGAATGGCTCTTCTAAGGTGGCTTCTAAGGTGTCTTTTAAGGGGAGTTCTCGTTAGTTTTTTACGAAAGATTTTGTGGTCTGACGTTTTTTTGTTTTAAGTTGATATTAGTTCCTCCATCGGTCACCTCTACCGCGGCCACCTTTCCCGCGACCCCCTCTGTGTTCTCTGTATTGACCTCCTTCTGGGCGGCCTTGTCTTCTAGGACCATGCTTTTTGAATCTCTCTTGTCGCTGTGTATGCCATATTTTACCTAATTCGAGTAGTTTTTTTTGTTCATCGATTTTTAAATTATTCCATCCTGTTTTTTTGAATTTTGTTCGTAATCCATCAAACTCTCCCCACCATTGTTCTTTCTGTGGTCCTCGTTGGTGGCGGCCACCTCCCATTCGGCCATGTCGTTCCCCGCTTTGTCCGATTTTAATTAACAAAGCCTTTTCTTCATCAGTCAAAATTATTAGGGCACCTAGTGGCTGTGGCTGAATTTGTTGCTGTGGCAAAACTTGTTCTCTTCTATCGGGTTCATGATGTCTGCGTCCATGTTGATGTTTTGCTTCTTCAAGTATTTCTTTTTGATCATCTTCAGGTAATTCGTTCCATTTTTGTTGAATTTCGGTCCATAACTTTGCTAGTTGTTCTTTTTGATTTAGAGGTAAGTCGTTCCATCTTTTTTCTGGATCAAAGTCTGGCTTACGTTTGTCATGGCCAGGTCCACCGAAGGCGTGATGTCCAAATTCGTGTCTGTGGTGGCCTTTAAAGCCTCTTCGGTCTTTGTTCTTTTTGTCTGTTATTTCTTGGATTTTGGTGCACAAGTCATCTAGTACTTTTATATTTTCTTTCTGGCCATGTATTTCGTGTTGGTGATGGCTTCTTCTTCGAGCGCTGTTCCATAAGCTAAGCCATTTTTCTTTATCTTCGTTGGAGAAATTGTTCCATCCTGCCATTTTACTGAGCCACCACTGGCCACGGCGCTGCCATCTACCTCCGATCCATCTTTCTTCTGGGTGCATACGGTGCAAATGTTTTGCAAAAATTCGATTATATTGGGCTCGAAGATCGTTGTTATTCCATATTCGTCCATGAGCATAGCGATGCCTTTTTTCTTTGTCTCTTCTCATAGCTTGTGCGTCAAAACTGAATCCGGCGCCCAGGGTAAGTAGTAGGAAGAGTAATAGTAGATTCGTTTTCATTTTTTAAGCCTTTCATCAGCAGCTATTAACTGATCTGCTTCTTCTTGCTCTTGATCGGTCATCTTTTGCGCAGCGGCATCTAGATCTTCTTTGGGGATTTCATTTTTATTCAAAGGTTCTGTAATTTCTTCGATGGCTTCTTCTTCTTCTTCTTCTTCTTCTTTTTCTTCTAGAGGTACAATTCTTTCAGGTTCAGGATGGTTTTTTTCTTGGGCTGCAAGCGTTGTTTTAATTTCTGCCAGTTTTTGCGCAAGTAGGGTAAGCTTTTTTTTATAGGTGTTTAAATTTGTCGTCAGTTGCTTAGTTTTT
>JBDRBF010000032.1:0-41426 GCA_043822925.1 bacterium | reverse complement strand
AATCATGGGATTTTACTTGAAGTAATTATTGCTTTATTGCAAAAACAGATTACAAAAGAGCATCAGAAAACGATTGTTTCTATTTTTGAGTACTTTTCTAGTGAGCAAGTTTTGGCGGAAATAGGCCGAGAAGCAGAATTTAATGATAAGTTAAAAATTTTGGATGTTAACGTGATACTTTTTGCGAGAAATATTTCAGATATGTTACCAGTAAGTTTGCGTGTGTTTAATAGTTTTTATAACTATGTGAAACAGTTTGAATTTATGGGTTTAGATGTTTTTAAAAAAAAATTAACGTTATTCGGGCTTGATTTATGCTTATCTGAGAAGCTTGAGTTGTCAGATTTGTTAATAGTTATTTCGTGTTTATTTCCATCTTTTAAAGAAATAGCATTATCTGATGACTGTAATAAACAGTTGCTCAAATTATGTTTGAATATATATAAAGATGAGCAGGATGCGGAAATTAAAATTGCGCCTTTGCCTCAGCTATCAGAAAATCCGGAGTTAGGTATAGAAGAGGGTCGAGCGTTGGGAGATGAGCAATTTGAAAAAGCAAAAAAACTTCATGAACGCCTATTAGCTTTACAGCAAATATTGGGGGTGATAGGTGTGCCAGATGTTGTTTCTATTTTTATAAGAAAGCTGCAGGTTCAAAACGGGCTTGATCAGGAAACGATTGATAATTTATTGTTAGTAAGTTCTTTTGGCCTAAAAAATGCTCTATCACCTAAAGATGTGCTTCTTGTTGTTAAATATTATTCTGAGGAAAAACGATTTAATACGATAGAAACAGTTCAAGCAAAACAAGCAATGTTGAGGTTATGTGATGCTTTGGTTGGAGCAGATATTTTACTTCCCGAAGTTATTCGTATTATTAAGTTTTTCAATGTTAGACCGGTAAAAGATATACAAAAGCAATTATTGAATTTGTCTATAAAAATTATGACAAGAGTACGTACTGCGCAGGGACTTGCTCAAGAAGACATAGAAACGGTGATAGATGTTTTTTTGAAGACAGGTGATTTAAAAAATATAACAGACGATAATGCGTTAAAAAATTTATTTGAATTAAGTAAAGATTTATCTAAAAATGAAACGGGTAGAGCTAAGGTAGTAAAGATTCTTGAAAAGATTGTAGATTCAGGCTTTTTGGCCGTCGGGGCAGATGTTGAAGCTCAGAAGAGTTTGTTGCAGTTAAGTCATGAATTGTTGAGACATCTTAAGGCTGAAAAGACAAAAGAAGTAATGTCTGTGTTGATAAAAGTAATTAGAGCTTTTGCTCAACCAGGGGTTCTGGCAGTTCACTCTCATATAGATGTTCAAAAGAGTTTGTTGCAGCTATGTTGCGGCTTCTGGGCCTTTTTTAAAGTAAAGAAACCAAGAAAAGTGAAACGTGTTCTTGAGGAGGCGCTTGGGGCTTTTGAAAATTCAGGTATATTATCAGGAAAATTAGATGTTGATGTGCAGGAATATGTGTTGAGTTTGTGTCAGGAATTAATTTTGGCTGGAATGCAAAAGAGCAAAGCGGCATTTATTCTTATATTATTTTCGACTCAAGAACAGTTGAGCTCTATTGTTACACAAAAAGATAAAAAGGCGTTTTTGTATTTGGTTGTGACGTTGTTTGAAAATAAGACGTTTACTCAGGAGCTATTTAATTTTTTTAAGCAAGTTGCTCAAAATCGCGATTTGGTAGATGATATTTCACGGTGGTATTTGGCAACATTATTTATTAAAGCATGTTTGAAATGGAGTTCAGAGAGGAATTTTGTAGCCACTAAGCATGCGTTTGAGCTTTTAAATGGTTCAGATTTGAATGATCTTAAGAAAAATACCAAGCCTGATTTTTACAACACTTTTTATACACAATTATTGGATATGTATGTTCGTATACTTAAACGTGTTTTGTATGATTGGCGAGAGGCGCCTATTTTTAAATGGTTTTTTGGTGCAACGTCTCAAGAGAGAGAGCAGCGTGAAGATTTGTTGGAAAAATTGAAAGAGCAAGCTGTTACTTTAGCCAAAACGGTGCAAACTGATTTGGCTGGTAATAAGTTTTTTCAGCCTTACGGCGTTCGGTCTGTAATTCTTGATTGGTGCCAAAAAATGCTTAAAGTAAAAACGTTTGATGTTCATCATATAGCGCCAATTTTAAAGAAATTAGCGGAGGGTAATGAGAGCGATTTGATTGTAAAACGGGCTATAGGTTTACTTGGTTTAGTAGGAGAAAAAGTAGAGCCTGTGGCGCAAGAAGTGGCGTTTCAAGAACATATAACTAAGTTGAGCAGTGCATTGCAAAAATATAAAGATTCATTAGTTAAATTAGCTCGAGAGTTTGTGCGAGTTAAGAGGGATATATTAGATAGTTAATGTGTTGCTTGTTTTTCGAAATAGCTTTCTTTGGAGATTTCTTGAATCTTGTTATTTTCGATATGCAAAATACGATCGACGTTTTTAAGTAACGTGGCTCGGTGTGAGACAATAATAAGCGTTTTTTCTTGAGAAAGCTCGGCAATTGCTTTTTGAATGAGATGTTCAGATTCTTGATCTAGCGATGATGTTGGTTCATCAAAAATTAATATATCCGGGTCTTTAAGTAGCGCACGTGCAATGGTGAGCCGTTGTTTTTGTCCGCCAGAGAGCAGTGACCCGTTCTCTCCAACAAGTGCATCATATTGTCCTGGTATATTTTGAATAAATTCATGAGCATGTGCTACTTTGCAGGCAGCTATAATTTCTTCTTCTGTAGCATTTGGTAAAGAGTATGCGACATTATGTTTGATGCTATCGTTAAATAAAAATGTCCGTTGGCTGACGTAGCCTATTTTGTTGCGCAAGCTATTAAATGAGACTTTTGATATATCTTTGTCGCTTACACAAATTCGTCCTGATGTTGGGTGCAGAAAGCCTAAGAGTAAATCACATAATGTACTTTTTCCGGCGCCAGACGGGCCTACTATACCAAGACATTCTCCTTTTTTAATCGTTAGATTAATGTTATGAAATACGTGAGCCTGCTCGTTATAACTAAATGAAACATTTTCGAAAGTTATAGGTCCTGAGATATTTTCAAGTGAATCATGTCTGCTTTGGAGTGCTGGATGTATTTGGTCCATTATAGCAAAGACTCGTTCAGCTGCAGCCAGGCCGTACTGGACTTCTGAGTATACGGCGACGATTTTTTTGAGTGGCTGATAGCAGAGTAAAACTGCTGCAAAAAAAGCGGTAAGTTGTCCAGGGGTTATGCTGCCATGAAGAACTTGTTGTATCGCAACGTAAAAAGCGATGCTGCCACCAAGCATGGCGATAACTTCAGTTATCGCTGGTAAAAGAGCGTCTATGCGAACGTTTGTGATTATCGAGTTGAAACATAAATCGAGTTGGCGGGAAAAACGTTTGCCTTCTACTTTTTCTCCAGTAAATGCTTTAATTTCCCGTATTCCAATAAATGATTCCTGTAAAATAGAACTGACTTTACCCATTTCTGCTTGTATTGCGCGTGAAGCTGCTTTTATTCTGGTTCCCATGCTTTTAATGGTGTAGCCAATAACCGGGCCAACAACAAGCATGAGCAAACAAAGCTTCCAGTTGAGTGAAAATGCGATAATGATATATGCTGATGCTTCAAAAATACTGCGTACGCCATTTTTAATCGCTGAAGACGAGGCGTTTTGTATCATTTGGACATCGTTTAAAAAGTGGGACATCAATGCACCAGTTGTCGTTTTTCTAAAAAAAGAAAGCGGGAAAAATATCATTTTGTCGAATAAATCTCGGCGAATATCGTTAACCACTTTGTTGCCGACCCATTGCATATAATAGGTTGTTAGGTACATAAAGAGACCTTTGAGGGCAAAGAGTAATATAAAAGCGAGCAAGAATGGGATAATTAAGTGGTGCAGGCGTTTCACAAAAATATCGTCTACGGTATATTTTATGGCCAGAGTCGGTAGCGCTGCTACCATCCCGTAAATTGATGCTGAAACGATTGATATAATAATTTTGTTTTTATATTGTTTTGAGTATTGGAGTATTCGGATAAGTGCATTCATAGGTTTTTTGTTTCACAAGTTTTAGTGGGATTTTATGGACTTGGATCCTGGATCAAGTCCAGGATGACAATGACTTCAAGTCTCAAATATGCTTTAGATTACACAAAAAGAACGCTTTTGTCTTACAAAAAACGTTCTCTGTTTTTTTAGGGATTATATGTGGGTTATAGCAGACGTTCGAGTTTTAAGAGTTCTTCTTTGAAACTCTTGATCTTGAGCATGAATTCGTCTTGTTTTTGGACGTCAAAAGCGGGTCCCGTGTCCTGCTCTTTTGTTGCAGCTAGAATTGTTTTGTCGCTTTTATTTTTGCTCTTTATTTGTTTTTTTGCTCCAGAAATAGTAAAGCCCTGATCATATAAAAGCGTTTTAATTTTGCTAAATAGTTCTAAATCTGTTGTGGTGTAAAAGCGTTGTCCACCTTGTGATCGGTCGGAAGTGAGTGCGAATTCTTTTTCCCAGAAGCGAATGACATAGCGTTGAACTTTGAGAGCCTTAGCAAGATCCCCTATTCGTAGCTTCTTTTCGCTCATGTTCATCTTTTGTTGTTGCATTATGATCTCCTTTCTTTTCAAAAAAACATCAAGTCTTTTCAAAAACCATCAAGACTTGCCCTACTTTTACCAAATCGCCGGTACAAATCGGAAGGGTTTTGATAGTTGCATCATAAGGTGCACAAATTTCATTTTCCATCTTCATTGATTCAATGATGACGATCGGTTGGTTAATTGTCACGCTTTGGTTATTTTTGGCTAATATTTTGATGATTTTTCCGGCAAGTGGTGCTTTGAGCGTATTTTGTCCCAGTAATTGGGAGTCTTGGTGGCTAAAATTGCAATTAGAATTTTGGTCTGAGCTTTGAGCTGGGGTATGAGTTTGAGTCTTTGGTATGTGAGTTTGGAGAGCGGGGTTTATTTTAGGCAAGCCGTATGCTGGAATAACTGTTTGTAGACTTTGCACAAGATACTGTGAATTTGTATTACAAAGCTGAATGGCATAACTTTTATTATTACTTGCAGCTACGTGTGCTTTAAGTAATTGTTTATTGAGCTCAAAAAAGAGCTCGTTTTTATTTAGGTCATGTTTTTTTATAACGAGTGTGCCGGTTTTGGGCTCATGGTCTTGGGTGTGAACGGTGACTTGAAATATGTCGCCTGATATTTGCGCCAGCGTAACGGTGTAATTTTTTTCTTGTGTGCGATAAAGCTTTTTAATAGTTTTTGTGTTCATGCTTATTCCCATACCTGTTGCTTCCAGCGCTTGTTGTCTTGGATTTGTGGCGCTTTTTGTACTGGTTTTTGTTGTTTTATTTCTGAGATGAGCGTAACGATTGCTGCTATTTCTTCTTGGGAGAAAGCGGTTGATGCTTCGACAAGCTCTGCATGAGCGCAGTTCCTGACTTTGTCTTCATATGTCTTTAATAAAACGTCTATTTTTGTTTTATCATGTAAAAACTGTGTTGAAAAGTTTCCAGAAATATAATCAGGAGAATTTAAGAGCGCTTTAAGAAAAGATATATTAGTCGTAACGCCAGCAATAATAAAATTATTAAGAGCTTCTTTCATATGACCAATAGCGCAGGCTCTATCAGGGCCGTGCGTAATTAATTTTGAGAGCATGGGGTCAAAATCAGATGTGATAAGCATGTTTTCTGATAGATCGTGTTCGTGTCTAATAAATGGCCCATGGGGTAAGCTGAGTAAATCTATGAGCCCTGTAGATGGGAAGAAATTATTCGCTGGGTCTTCTGAGTAAATTCGGCATTCGATAGCATGCATTTTTTGTGTTATTTGTTCTTGCTGTACGGGTAACTTTCCAGTTTGAGCTATTTCGATTTGTAGCGCGACAAGATCTAATCCGGTCGTAATTTCTGTGATCGAGTGTTCTACCTGTAATCGCGGGTTTATTTCTAAGAAATAAAAGCTTTGATCCGGCATGACTAAAAACTCTATGGTGCCAAGATTTTTGTATTTTAAATTATTTGCAATAATAGTTGCTGTGTCGTAAAGAGCTTCTTTTGTTTCTTGCGGGATAAATTGGCACGGAGCTTCTTCAATGATTTTTTGGTGTCTGCGCTGTATCGAGCATTCGCGTTCATACAGGTGTATAGCATGTTGCCCATCGCCGGCAATTTGTATTTCGATGTGCCGAGGGTTTTGCAAGTATTTTTCTATGATTATTTGTTGTGAGTTTGTTAATTTTTTAGATTCTCTTTGTACGCTGTCCCAAGCAATTTCGAGAGTTTCTTGATTGTGTACAAGTTTCATGGCTTTGCCACCGCCACTCAGTGGGTCTTTTAATATTACTGGAAAGCCTATTTTATGAGCTATTTGGTGAGCACTAGCCAAATTATTTGTTTCTGGCTTTTGCTCGTCTTGGGCACCGTTGATATGAAAGCCGGGAACAATTGGTATGCCCAGTTTTTCTACAAAGTTTTTTGCATCAGTTTTGTGTGCGGTAAGCGCGAGTGTTTGCGGGTCTGGCCCGATCCAGATTAAACCAGCATCTATAACTTTTTGTGCGAATATCGCATTCTCGGATAAAAAACCATAGCCGGGATGTATAGCATCTGTGTGCGTTTGTAGAGCTATTTCTATTATTTCTTCTTGGTTTAGATATGCGTTTATACCAGCTTGTGATAGTAGGTAGGCTTGGTCTACTTTATAGACGTAAGACAAATACATATCTTCTGGCGCATATACACCGATGGTTTGTATATTAAGCGCGTGACAGGTTGCGTTGATGCGCAGCGCTATTTCGCCCCGGTTAGCTATTAATATTTTTTTTATGTTTTGCATCTAAGTATTTTGTTTCTTATCCTGAACTGCGCTCACCCTGAGCTGCGCTTATGCTGAGCTTGTCGAAGCATCGAAGGGAAGGTTGCAGCTCTTAAATTATAAGCCTTTATTTTACGATCGAATAATGTTGTTAAGTATCTAATTATTTTGCGAAATACTCAATAAAATAGTGCGATAAAGCCCACAAGAAAGCGTTTAATGTTATTATAAGAGCTGTGATTTTGTAAAAACAGTACAAAAAATTTAATAATCTTTCTACTTGTAATATGTTGAGTGCGTATACTATGCTCTGATACGAATTGGGCTTATAATGGTTTTTGTTATTTTTAGGCAATATACTAAGCTTAGATTCGTGCATTTTATGCGTGTATTTCAGGCGCTCGGTAATTATTTATGGGGTATAGATACATGAACGTAAAAAATATTAAAAAAGATTTTCCTATTTTTACGCATCATAAGAATTTGGTGTATTTAGATAGCGCAGCAACGTATCAAAAATCAGAACAAGTAATTGATGCTATGAGTGTGTTTTATAAAACATCCTATGCAAGTGTGCACCGGGCATTATATAAACTTGCAGAAGACGCGACTGAAAAATATGAGTCTGTGCGCGATACTGTCCAAGTATTTATAAATGCGCAGCATCGTGAAGAAATTATTTTTACGAGTGGGACTACTGAGAGTATTAATTTTGTTGCTCAGGCGTGGGCGTGTACTAACCTAAAATCGGGCGACGAGATTTTGGTTTCTGAAGCTGAGCATCACGCAAACATGTTACCCTGGCAGCGCGTTGCGCAGCAAACGGGGGCGATTTTAAAATTTATACCAATTAATACGCAATTATTTGAGCTTGAAAATCTCGACGTTTTGGTTGCCAAAAAATTAATAAACGAAAAAACAAAATTAGTATCCGTAATGCAGTCTTCAAATATATTTGGAGATATTTGGCAACCAGGGGCGCTTGATGCGCTTATTACTCATGCGCATGCTCTTGGAGCTAAAGTGCTTATAGACGCTGCACAATCTGTCGTGCATATGCCTATAGATATCCAAAAATTACAGCCAGATTTCTTGGCGTTTTCCGGACACAAGTTAATGGGGCCGACCGGTATCGGCATTTTGTATATTCGTAAAAATATGCACGATTTTGTTCAGCCGTATAAAGTTGGTGGTTCGATGGTGCACAGTGTTTCGTGTGAAGTTTCTTCTTGGGCGCCATCTCCACAAAAGTTTGAAGCAGGTACGCCACCTATCGTTGAAGTTATTGGCCTTGGCAGTGCGCTCGATTATATTAAAAATAATATAAATTTTAGCGAGCTTGCTCAGCACGAAACTAGTTTGTGTTCACAGCTTCTTGAAGGGCTGTCTCAGATAGATTCTGTTATAATAGCCGGAAATATTGAGAAACTTAAAAAACATGGGCATATCGTTTGTTTTGCTGTTAATGGAATTCATGCGCATGATATTGCCGATTATTTGGGCAGGCATAATATTGCACTGCGCGTTGGACACCATTGCGCACAACCGTTAGTAAATAAACTCGGCTTTGATGCACTTATCCGGGTGAGCTTTGGCGCGTATAATACTTCTGAAGATATCCAGTTTTTGTTGGCTAAACTGCAAGATGCAATAAATTATTTCAAAAAATTATAAAATTAAAGAGATGTGAATTGTTGGCGGTTTTTAATAGTGCTTGTTTAGTCAGGAGGGTTTATGTCTGAGAGTAAATTGACAAAAGAAGAGATTTTAAATTTTCTACGAAAAAACAAAGATTTTTTTAGAAAAAATTTTGATGTAGATAATATCATACTTTTTGGTTCTTATGCTCGAGATGAAGCGACTCCTGCGAGTGACATTGACATACTACTTGAAGCAAAGAAAAAAGACTTTGATAAACAATTTGATTTGAAAGAACTCTTAGAAAAGCAATTTAGTAAGAAAGTTGACCTTGCATACATAGATACGGTTAGACCATTTATAATGCATTTTATAAAAAAGGAGCTTATCTATGTCTAAACGCCATCCGGAGCTTTTTTTAATCGATATTTTAATGTCGATAGATAGTATAAAACGTAATGTGAAAAATTTGTCATTTGATCATTTTGTTGGTGATGAGAAAATATTTAAATCTACACTTCAAGATCTTACTGTTATAGGAGAGGCGGCAAAAAATCTTTTAGAGACGCCGTCTTTTTTGGAAGGATCAAGTACAGAGTGGCGTAAAATTGTTGATTTTAGGAACGTTGTAGTTCATAAGTATTTTGGAATTGACTATGATTTTATTTATTGGATAACGACGAAGAAAATTCCTGTGCTTGAAGCCGATATTTTCAACATTATGCAACAAAAGAAAGATAAAACGCTTCTATTGCTTGCGGTCGAAACTATGAAAGTTGAATTTACCAAATTGCATCGTAAAGATAGTTTGGCTTATATCGATAAAATCGAAAAACTTATTAAATAAATAATTAAAGTAAAAATATGACAGATTTATATCAAGAAGAACTTCTGGACCATTACAAGCACCCGCGCAATAAAGGTGAGATCGTAGCGCCCGATTTTTTAGCCGGCCAAGAAAACCTGTCATGTGGTGACAAGATTGTTATGCAGGGGAAAGTTACAGATGGCATACTAACGCACGTTGCTTTTTCGGGTACTGGCTGCGTGATCAGCCAGGCTGCAGCATCTATGCTGACAGAATTGTGTTTGGGCAAAAATATCGATACTATTTTGTCTTTATCGAAAGATGATATCTTAAAGCTTGTTGGCATTCCGTTGGGGCCGGTGCGGCTTAAGTGCGCGCTGCTTGCTCTGCAAGTGCTGCAAGAGGGTATTGTAAAATTTAAGAACAAGTAGGGGATTTATGATAAGCAAAGAAATTATAGAAGAAGTAAAAAAACGTCTGGTAAAAACGTGTATCCCCGTGGTGATTTATTCTTCTCTTATTGTTTTATTTTTATTTGCTTCATGTAATGGGCCTTTGGCAAAAAACCAGCAGGAACCAGCAGTTGTTATTACAACGATATCAGATTTTCATGGTCAGCTTGAACCTGCATATGTTTGGGGGCAGGATAAAACATTACAAGAACAGGGTGGCGTATCGCGCTTGTTTACGCTTTTAAATTCGATACGAAGCGAGTATCAAAATAAAGTCTTATTTTTTGGTTCGGGCGATTATTTTGTAGAAGACTTTAGAGTAGGTAAATATTTTTCTGCATTTGGCGGACAAGCGATTGCAGATTTTTTAAATATGTTGGCAATCGATGCTTCGACGATTGGAAATCATGAATTTGATTTCGGTATGGAATCTGCGGATAAAGCGTTAGCCTGTTGTAAGTTCCCGTTAATCGCAACCAATCTCAAGAATCCAGAGATTTTATCTTCGAATGCTATAAGTAAAAAGCTGATTGTGCAAAAAAACGGATTTAAGCTTGGAATTTTAGGTTTAATGTTAACTGATCCAAAGGGGTATGGTTTTTCTCACGATGTTTCTTCTGCCCAGCGTGATGTGATTAAATTAGAAGAAGATCTTTATGGGGTTACCCAGGCAGCAGTAAATGAGCTGAGTAAACAAGATAAAGTAGATTTTGTTATCGTGCTTTCACATCTTGGCGTCGAAGGCGATAAGCTTTTGGCTGAAAAAGTTGATGGCATAGATGTTATTTGTGGCGGGCATGATCATGCGGTGATTAAAAAAGGCCAAGAAATTGTTACGAATAAACCCGATGGTTCTCAAACTATAATTGTTCATCCGGGGGATCGAGGTATTTATGTAGGTGTCATGAAACTTTGGCCTAAGCAGCAGGGCAAATTAACCTACGATTGGGACTTGTTAGAAGTAAATGCATCGATTGTGCAAGATCAGCAATGTGAGCAAAAGCTCCAATATTATAAAGATTTGTTGCCTAACAATTTAACGATTACAACCTCAACAGAACCTATTGATACAAGTAAGCATAATTTAAGAACGCAGGAAAATTCTTTTGCCAATTTTGTTGCCGATATTATAAAAGAACATTTTGAGGCTGACATTGTTCTTTTGAATGGTTCAAGCTTTAGGGGACGCGGCATTTTGCCTCCAGGCAGTGTAACTGAAAGCGCTCTAGATGATTGGTTCCCATTTAAAGATAATACGTTGATAAAAGTAAAAGCGAGCGGCAAAGTGATAAAACAGGCTTTGGAGCTAGGGGTTGCTGATTTGCCGGGTGAATCGAGAAATTTGTTGCACCCTTCAGGTCTTGTGTATCATGTTGATTTGACTAAGCAGTCACAAGTGTTACAAAAAAATGATATGCATGCGATTGTTGGAATAAAAGAAAATGGCGCGCGAACTATATATGCTGCTCTGCAAAAAGTAGATGGTTCTCTTGAGCCATTGCGCGATGATCAAGAATATTTTGTCATTATTACTGCTATGATGATACAAAAACAGCATTTTGGGGCGTTCTTTATGTTTGCGCAGTTGCCAGACCTGGAAGATACGAAGCTCACAGAAAAAGAATTATTAAGGGCATATCTTAAAAGAAATACTACAATTTCACCAAATAAGCTTGGTAGAATTAAATTTGTATAATCAAAAATTATAGTGCTTAAAAAGAGGAATTTATGATTAGCAAAGAGACTATAGAAGAAGTAAAGAATCGCCTGGTCAAAACATACAATCCTGTGACAATTTATCTTTTTGGCTCGTATGCTTGGGGTACCCCAACTGAAGATAGTGATTTGGATTTGTTAATTGTCGTTGATTCATCACAGGAACGGGCGATTAAGCGAAGTTTTGATGGTTATAAAGCATTGTGGGGCCTGGAGATAGCTAAAGAGATAATTGTTTATACGAGCGATGAGTTTGAAGCGTTAGCACAAAAAGAAACGTCTCTTTCTTATAGAGTTAAACAACAAGGTAAGGTGATTTATGCCAGGGCATAAAGATTGGTTACGTAAAGCCCTGAGTGATTTGAGATCTGCAAAAAAATTATTAAAAGATGATGATGATACCCTTGATACAGCTGCTTATCATACGCAACAATGTGCAGAAAAGGCTTTAAAGGCGTATCTTGTTTTTAAGCATAAATCGCCTACCAGGACACATGATTTAGCTAAGCTTTTGGAATTGTGTGTAGCTCTTGATCAATCACTAAAGGCCTTGATTGATGATGTTATTACGTTAATTCCCTATGCAACTTATATAAGATATCCGGATGATTATTTTGAGATTGATCGTTCCGATGTTGAAAAAGCTATCGTGATAGCTCTCAAAATATTTAAATTAATAAAAGCCAAAATAGGGCTAGATTCTGATCAGAATCTTACGATTTTTTAGAAGGGCATTAAATATGATACGTGAGCAGATATGTTAAATTTTAAGAATCTATGTCTTATCATAATTCCCATTATTCTTGCTTTGTGTTTAGCCTGGTTTTTGTTTTATAAAAAGGGGGAGATGCTAAAATCTGATGCTTTTTATAAAATAATTCCGGAAGCAAATTTGGATATGGATAATACTGAAAGTTGCATAAAGCTTATGCCGCTCGATATTTCTTCAGGATTTACACACGTGTCTTTTGGTCGCCAGGTAATGGGCGTAGTGCAAAAATTTTTCAAAAGTGCTGGGCTCGTATTGGTTGTTGAGCTTGATCTTGATTTTTTGCAAAAACAGGGCATAGAACTGCGTGTAGAAAGCAACAAGCCAGGGGGCGAGAAATATCCCCATTTATATGGGGTTCAAAAAATTCCGGTGTATGCAGTAAAAAGAATTTTGCGCTTTAAAGAGCAACCTGATGGTTCTTGGACGTTTTTGGAATCAAAAGAAATTAAATAACGTAATTAATGTGAAGGGGATTTTAAGATGATAACGATACAAATAACAGAGACAGCTTTTTGGGATAACCAAGCTGAGGGTTATATTTTTTTCATGAACGAGGGCTTGAGTAATTCTTCAGATCTTTCCAATCTTTCAAAAATAGAGCGAGAATTCTACCCGCACGTAAAAGCATTATTAAAAAAGCATGAATTTGAGGGGAAAAAGGGGCAGTCGTTTGCACTTACTGCTATGCATAAAGACAAATTTATAGAATTTATTTTTGTTGGCTTGGGCAAGGGCGAAAAAGTGTGGCACGTAGAATTGGAAATTTTGCGTCGTGCTATTGGCCAAACCGTGCATATTTTGAAAAAGAAAAACATAACAAATGCTATTTTGGCTATGCCTGAAGAAACTGTTTATAAGATAGATAGAGGGCAGTTACTAAAACAAATGGTTATGACTGCGTATATGGCAGCATATGAATTTGTGGCATTAAAAACGTCGACAAAGCCAAAAGCGTGGCAAACGAGTTTGCTGATTGAAGTTCGTCCTGACGAAGCAGGTATTATGAGTAACGCGTGTGAGCATGGGACTATTATTGGTAACGCGATTAATAAAGCGCGCGAATGGGCTGATACTCCGGCAAATATTATGACGCCGACAGCTTTGGCCGAGCAAGCGCAAAAAATTGCAGATAAGCATGGTTTTAAGTGCACGGTTTTTGGGCGAGAAAAAGCGTTAGAGTTGGGCATGGGCGCTTTTTGTTCAGTTGATGCTGGTTCAGATCAAGATGGTAAATTTGTTGTCTTAGAGCATAAAGCAAAATCAAAAGATGCATCTACTATTGCCCTTGTTGGCAAAGGGGTAATGTTTGATACTGGTGGCATAAGCTTAAAGCCATCAAATAGTATGTCTGGCATGAAATTTGATATGTCCGGAGCTGCGTGTGTACTCGCTGTTATGGATATTCTTGGGCACATTAAAACGCTTGATTTAAATGTTATAGCGCTTACGCCATTGGTTGAAAATATGCCAAGCGGTAAAGCAACACGTCAAGACGATGTTGTTGTTGCTATGAATGGCAAGACTATCGAAATTAAAAATACTGACGCTGAAGGGCGTTTAATTTTGGCTGACGCACTTTGTTATGCTGAAAAGTTTTATTCACCTGATGTGATGATTGATGTCGCGACGTTAACTGGCGCTTGTTCTTATGCGCTTGGTTTTTTTTATTCAGGCCTTATGACGCAAGATGAGCATTTACAGCGTGAGTTGCCTGAACTTGGGCAGTTAACTGGTGACCGTATATGGCCGTTACCTCTAGACGACGACTTTAAGCCAGCAAATAAGTCAGATGTTGCTGACGTGAGCAATAGTGGTTCAAGCGCTTATAAAGCAGGCACGATTATTGGTGCATGCTTCTTGAGTGAGTTTGTTAAAAAGGCGCGCTGGGCCCATATTGATATTGCAGGTACAGCTGATAATGTACCGGATATAAATTATCTGGGCAAAACAGCTTCGGGTGCTGGCATTAGATTATTAACAGAATATGTTATGAGTTTTAGTGAGCTTGAGAATCGCAAGAAATAGACAAAAAAATAGTGTGTTTGATAGAGGTAAAACCTTTGCCAAACACACTTACCACAAGTAGATGGAGGTTGTGATTGCTTTAATTACTTTTTGAATCGTCTCTAAGATCTACTGCTTATGAGTACTAATTGTAATACAAATAGAATTTAAGTCAAGGTTTCGTGTTTGAAAATTGTTTTAGTCTGAAACTGTGTTGTGTGGAAAATAGTGAAAATATGCGTTTTTTTCTTGAATTTTGTTAAAAAAAGCCCAAAAAAGGGGTAAAAATCTTTTGACTTAAGATAAAAAATCATTTAACCTTTTGACGGTCTAGAGGCCGATACGAATAGAAATAAATCTTTTAGGCACCTCTTGAATGGGGCGAATAGCTCAGCTGGTTAGAGCACCTGCCTTACAAGCAGGGGGTCACAGGTTCGAATCCTGTTTCGCCCACCATAATTTGAAATCACTCCCCGATAGCTCAGTTGGTAGAGCACACGACTGTTAATCGTTAGGTCGCTGGTTCGAGTCCAGCTCGGGGAGCCATTTTCCAGTTTTCCTCGTTTCCATGATCATATCAAATGGCTTAGCCAGCTCCAGATCGAGTTTCCCATCTTTATAAACGCAGTTCGATGTTATCAGGTTCACAAGTTTACGTTTTTCATCGGCATTTCGTACTTTAAACAACCCATAGGCCTTTCTGGCGAGTTCTAAGATTAAATTCGCGTTCTCCACGAATGATGTGTCAGCTTTTTGAGCGTTTAAGAGTTTTGAGGTTAGATCTTCTTTTTCGGACAACCACTTAGCGTTATACTGAAACCAAAATTCCTGGCTGATCTTTCCGTCTACCTTATCTATATATGTTTGATCTATGCGATTTTGGAGCACTTTTATCTGCTTCTCGATATATTGTACGGTTTCTTTGTGAAATTCGATTTTATCCTGAAAACTTTCACGTAGGCTTTGTATTATTAGGTTTTGTTGCTCTTCTGTTATATGAATGCTATCGAGCATCTTCTCAATCTCTGCTTCAATGACTTCTTGCTTGATGTATGGTTGTTTGCATTTTCCTTTGCTTCCAGAGCAATGATAGTAAATGTACTTGCCCTTTTTTATCTCAGCGGTGAAAAAACACCCACAATCTCCACATTTGATTAGATTGGTGTAAGGGAAGAGTCCTTTTCGAGATTTGCTTTTGGTTGGCTTCATGAGAATATCCTGTGTTCGTTTGAACAATTCTTTGCTGATAATTGGTTCATGTGATGCGTTTTCATATTTTTTGCCCTTCCAGTAAAAGGCGCCCGTATAAAATTCATTCTTGAGAATTATTTCCAGCGTGCTTGTATGGAAGTTTTTACCGTTTCTGTATATCATGCCTTCTGCTAAGAGAGCTGTTCGCAATGTTTTAAGAGAATAATTTCCGGTTAAGTACAAATCAAACGCTCTTTTTATGAAGTGAGCTGCGTTAGTGTCTACTTTTATTACTCTTCGATCTTTTTCTGCTTCATTTGTGTAGCCATAAGGAGCTACTGATGGATATATGCCTTGCTCAGCTTTTTCCAACATTCCCTTTTTGGTTTCGTCAGACAGATTATCAATGTAACCTTTTGCCATTACAGCTTTAAAACCAAAGAACATCTTTTCGTTTGTTTTTGAATCTCTGTATAAAGATGTATTCTCTTTGACTAAGTGAACAGTAATATCTGAGTGCTCCATTAACCTGTCTATGGTGGCATAATCTGTGATATTGCGCAGTAGGCGGTCTGTCTTTTCAACTAAAAGGTTTTTCGTTGTTTTGTTTTCTGCTAAAAATTTGAGCATGCTGGTAAATTGAGTTCGGCCAGCCTTTTTTGCGGTTTCTGTGTCAATAAATTCACCAACAATTGAAAGATTGTTTTTGACGGCATATTCTTTGAGCAATTTTATTTGGGCTGGAATAGAATAGCCTTCTACTTCTTGCTCTTTGGACGATACACGTGCATAGATGACTGCTTTGTTCATTTTTGTTTCTTATTAGCTTTTATCTTTGGTTGCAACTTTAATAGCCCTAATTACATCTTTATTTGGCGAATTAACGCCATGAAGGTGCTCCTCTATCGCCTCGATAATAATGTCACGCATGCTTTTACCCAGGATAGCCGCCATCATTTTAAGTTTTTTATGAGTTTCCTCTGGGACATCCAAAGTAATGCGTGAGAGCGTAATTTCTGTTTTCTTTTTCATCGTTCTCCTTTGAGAAATGTTATTCTGAGGGCGTTATTTTGGTTGACTATACCATATATAAAGAAATAAGGAAATAAGGATTATTAAGTATCCTGCGTTTCATGCTTTTGGGCTCTGCCAAATCTGGCGACAGAAAACAAGCAGCGCGAGTTTTAGTCGTGAAAGGCTTTAAGAAGATCGCCTTGAAAAATGCGTGGTTTAATTGGAAGAAGAGGGTGCAAAAAAAAATAGTTTTTGCTCAAAGAAAGCTTGAGAAAAAAGTTATCGATATGAGAGATTTGGTTTCTCAAGAAGAGCTTCTTATCGTTGCTGAAAATGCCGACAGAATGGCGAAAGCTGAAGATACTATTTGGCGAGATGAACCTGTTTACACGTAAAAATTAAAAGTATCGTCTCCTTCTTTCTCTTTTCTCCGTCCATTGTCATCTATAAGGCCAGCTTCTCTTAAAACTTGTGTAGCCCATTCTATATTTTTAACTACACGTTGTTTATTGTTGCAAGAGCGAATAAAATCACTCAACAGCAAGGTCTCTTGCAGATAAGATTTAATTTTCAAATCAAGCTCTTTACTCAAATAAAAAACAAAAAATATAATTCCAACTAGTTTTGGAACAAGCGACTTATAGTCATTAAAAATAAACAGATAGCTTCCACACGCAAAAACGGCATAGAGTAAAATCAAACGCCATGTTCTTTCGGCGTTAGTTTCCATTTTTCTTCTGATGGAGTCATATTTAACTAGGAAGCCATTGCCGCGAGCAACTTCTCTATATTCATCAAAAGTTACCATAAAAACGGATTTTTGTTTGCGGGTTAATTTATTATAAGCAACAGGAATCTGCTCGTAGCATTCACTATTCTCGTTTAATAACGTATAAATTATAAGCGCATCTGTTAGGTGCCAACATTGCTCTTCTGGAAGACTTGCTATTCTGAGCATTAAAATCCTGACATCGCTACGGGAAAGATGCCCACACAATTTGTTCTGTTTTTCCAAGACAATCACTCCCTATCTTTTTTAACTTCTTGCGTACGAATTAACCCAAGTTCCACCACGTCAGTACCCACTTACAACGTTAGTTCTTGGTCTACATGTCGTCTTGCTGATTTCGCCGCTTTTACCGTGCCACCCATGCAGATGGTCGCTCAACGCCTCATTCGAACATTTCTGAATGTTCTGTATGAATAGGGATTATCACTTGTGGATTGATTTCTTTTATCATATTTCGAATTTCATTTCCTGAAGCATGTCCTGATGCATGTGCAAAAAATTCTTGGATCTTAAAATGGTTTAACCAATTTTTCTTTCGCGCCTCGTCAAGCTCCATTTCTTCACAAAAAGGTTCGCAAGAAGATTTTATCCAGATTGCGTCTTTGGGTTTAATATCCGTAAGTTGATTAATTTCCCACATACCCATTGTGACAACATATTTTTGTGGATTTTTGCAAAGCTCTTCATAAGTAATGCAATTATTTCGGAAAATGTAATTTCTTTCCCAAGTATCGTAATCTTGTTCTACTTGTTTTCGCTCTATTCCCTGCTTAGAAATAAGTCCCCAACTTTTTTTAGGAACAAGTATTTGTACATTATCTAAACTAAATGGACACAAATCACCAAGAGCATCAATGAGATACGCAAGTTTAAGATTTACAACAAATTTTCGATTATTAGCTATGGCAGCTTGGTATATTGTATTTGTTCTATCTAAATCTCGTATTGGAAATTCAACAAAAACAATATTTTGGGCTTTTTCTATAAGTGATGTAATTTCTTGTTTTACTTCATGTTCACTATGTACTTCTTCTTGATCTATTCTTGTCCCCTCTACAATCAACCATGTTGGTTTAACAGACCTAGCTTTTTCTACAAAGTTTTTGCTTAATTTGCTATGAGAACCATGAAAACGAATATCACCAGTATAAACTAGGTTACCTTCATCGCTATAAAGGATAAATCCGCAAGCACCTGGTAAAGAATGATCAACAGCAACCATTTCAATCTCTAAAGAACCTATTTGCACCTTTTCATTAGATTGCATTATTTTGTAATCCCTAGAATAGACGTATTCGGTTTGTTTGCGAGTTATCCTACTATTTTCACCTTTTTTATTTACATAAAAAGAAAATGCTTCACATGTGGTAATAAGATCTGAACAAGAATTACTGCCAGTTTCTTCCAATGTTTGCAAAATTATTTTCGTAGCTTTAGTGCAAAATATAGGGATATCGAACCTAAGGAAATGAATATATTGCGCATGATCAGCATGAGCGTGTGTTAATAAGACGGCATCAATGGCTCTTTGCTCTGCTTGCCTTTCCATGTGCTTCAAATAATCATTGCGGTAAATTCCTTTGATATCAGGCAAAAGCCCTAATTCAAAGAAGTCGCTAAGAGCAGCACATTTTCGTGGTTGAAGAAATTCTGAAAAGAAATTTGCAGATTGCCCAAAACTCATTCCAAAGTCCAAGAGAATTCTTGTTCCCTTGTGTTCCACAAGTATTTTATTTCCACCAATCTCGTTCTTGCCACCCAATAATTCAATTTTCATGTGCTTCTGCCCCCATTTAATATTTTGAAACACTATTATCCCCAAATTGATAGGCTGATCTCGCTTAGATCAAGCTCATATATAAAGTCTGCCCTATATAGCCGCCTTTAACAAATGGGGTGGGGTTGAATCGTGGTAATTAATTACAAATGAAATAATTAAGTCGCTTCAAGATAATACGTCTTTAAGTTTGAAATAAAATTGGTTTATTCTGGTAAAAATCAAGCATATTTCTAAAATTTAATTGGTTAACATTACCTGTCTGACTCTCACTTTGATGTTACTGACGTCAAACAATCAATGTTAAATGCCTCAATCTGAAATAGGCTTGATTTGTAAAATCTGTAAATCTAGCGGTATAGATGTTTAATAACCAGCGTTAGCTGTTTTTTTGTTCCAACATTTTTTTTAACTCAGAAATCTCTTTGGTTGTAAAAGAATTCTGCTCTTTGTCCTGCCCAAGCTTTTTAATTATTTCACCCTGATTATATTCTTCAATGTGTCCATAACTGGTAAATGTTGTTAATGGATTGTTATGCCCTATATTTTGGCTTACAGCTTTAAATTCTTCTGGCGATTTGCATAATTTTGACATATGTCTAACCAACGTGTCTCTGAATGAGTGTGGATTATAGTAAGGTAATCCGGCAGCCTCAAATGCCCGCTTAACAATGTTTCTTATTGAGGTTGTAGATTGCCATGATTTAACATCTAGTGTTTCTCGACTAAATTGATCATTTTTATCAAGTGTTAGGCTGGTGCTTGGAAATAGTGGCGCATTGTAATCAAAGTGCTTTTCATTTTTTAAAAAAATTACCCAATCTATAACTATTTTTTTAAAACAACCTTCAATTGGGAAGAAAAAAGTAATTATTTTTTTGCCAAATTTTGTTTGTACCTCCTGGGGATGTTGTTCAATACGTTCATCTTCAATAGAAATATGCTTTAATTTTAGCGATGATAAAGCTTTCACTCTACAACCAGTCAGAATAAGTAATGCAAATACGGCTTTATCTCTTTTCTGAATTTCTGTTTCAGATGGCATGCCTTTGACCACAAGTTCAAGTTGATTTAATGTTGGAACCCGCTTCGTAGCGGCTGATTTAGCAATTTGAATATCTTTGTCTGATAGCTTAAAGTAGTTTATATCGTCCGGGCGAATCTTTTGTTTATATCCTTTCTGACAACAAAGCCACCTAAAAAGACCGATTAAACTTTTTGAGACATGAAGCAAATATGTTTTACTTACAGGTTCATTGGTTCGTTGGTTTTTCTTTTGAGTGATATATTTTTTAAATGCAATGACGTCTTCTTTGGTAAGATGTTTAAAGCTTTTAAATTTTGTAAATTCATCAAACAAATATATGTTATTGCGCATGTTATTAACGGTAGATAAGCTCTTTCCATTTGCCTCTTTTTCCCATTCAAAATATTGTCGTTTAATTCGCTCGTTCTCAGGGTTACAATTAGCCACGTATTTCCTTCTTGTTTTTAATAGCGATAGCGGAGGTGTTGGCACATTCTATTAAATCTTCTTCGTGTACCGTTTGTACAATGAAAATTTTCTTGTACGAATTGATTTTAAGGGGAGGTATGGTTTTATTAATTTTGGTGCCACATGTCTCACAAGACCCTAGAATGTTGGTTCTGGCTCTGGTTACGTTGATACAAACACTATTGTCTCGTGGCTTACTCGGTCTCTGGCATTTGCAGCAAAATAATTCATTCGGAGCGCAGGGATGTTTTCTGCTATTATTTTTTGAGTTAATAAAATTGATTAAATCTTGTCCAAAAACCAAATAGGGCTGGTTATTGTCGATTTTTTTGAGACCTGATTTATGCCAAGTGCCAACTGTTTGTGGATGAACGTTAAGTAGAAGTGATATTTCTTCTGTTGAGTATGTCTGCTTATGTTTAATGATTCTCGTATTGTGATGGCGTCGAAACTTTTTTACTTTTTCTATTTTTTTCATGTACTTCTTCCTTCTCCCATTCCAGCAATAAGGCAAAAAAATTGATAACGGGTTGATAATGATCCTTTAAATCTTTGTCTGCGCAAGTTGCTTCGTCATGATTTTTTTGAAGATCACTATTTTTTCTATTTGCCATTTATCACCTGTTCAAGCTTTTCCACTACTGCCTTTTCTATTGTGCTGGCAATCTCTTTGTTAATTGGATGGAAAACAGGAAGGCTTTGGTTAAAAACTTTACGGGTTGGGTAGGTTAATCTAAAACCGCCGTTTGGCCTTGTGTATATACCTATCGATCCAAAATAAAAATTGTTATCGAAAATAAGACTTGCGATACCAATCAAACCATCTTTTGGCTTGATTGGTATAATTTGAATTTCGGTTACCTTGTTCTGCATAGTCGTTACCTTTTAAGGTTAATAACTTATAGAAACGTATTGTTTCTATTTCAGATACAAAGTTACCAATACAAGAACGGGCCCCTGCGGGTCCGAAATTAATCTAGATATGATGGGTTGATTCGTATTGTTTCGTTCTCGAAAATGAGAAAATTTGTTAACCCAAATGAGTTGGCAATTCGTTTATTTATTGCTCTACAAATTTCGTATATATCAGGATCATCTTTGCTCTGGTCGTATTTTTTCAAGATTTCAGAGCGAGCAGTTTCACTTTTTAAAATTTTATTTTTTTTAGGCCCGCTACTAGTTATCAGTAGGTCTAAAATAGTCCATGAAGGGGTTTCTAATTTAAATTTTATTTCTTCGTTGTTATATTTAAATTTCCCAGAAGAACGGTGAAACTCAATCGTATTTTTTGGTTGTAGGATTTTTTGTATAGCCCCAAATACTCTTCCGGCATGTTGCTTAAATTCCTGCACCAAAAAAGATCTGGGCGCTTCAAATTCTGTATCATAATAAGATTTTGGAATACCTGAAAATTTCCCTACCGAGAATGATTGATAACATTTGTGCAGTAGTTTGGTATTTTGACCCTTTTTTATTTTCTCTTTTCTGTGCTTTTCGTATTGGGTTACACTATAACAATTAAAAAAATCTTCAATCTTTTTTAAGCTTTCACCCTCACGTATTTCATTGGTGGAATAAAGAGCCAATTTTTTTTCATGCCAAGTCCAATATTGGGGTAAAGAACATTCTGTTTTAAAGCTTTCAATATCACTTTCGGCCTCAGTTTTCATTTCAGCAGGCTTCATCGCATATATACAGGTTTTCCCTTTGGGTATCATATACAAAGTAATCATTATCATATTCATGGCAATAAATTTATTCCAGACAAGTCCAGATTCGTATTCTGAGGGATCTTGAAATTTAGCCAAAGTTTCCAAAAAAAGAACGTTCGTTATATTCTCTTTTTTTACAAAATCTTTTATCTCTACAAATCTCTTTTCCATTTCTTCAAGTGCGTCTTTTTTAGGTTTTTGTAATGTCGATACAAGTAGCTCATGTTTTTGTTGGATTTCTAGGGTCATTTGTTCCAGGCTGGAAACGGTAATCAGTTCTATGTAAAATTCATTTAAGACGGTTGCAAAAACGTCTGGATCATCAATTGTGATCAATCGTTTATAAATGGCTTCTAAATTATTTAAGGCAAAGTGGACTTCTGGTTTCAAGATATTACTCCTTTTTTACGTCTTAAATCGTTTGCTACAATTTCAGTAAAACAGGAATTATTGTATCATTTCCAGTGTTTCTTCACGAATAAAGGCTATCAACTTGATCGGTTAACCTACTGTACTGCTGATATATCCAATAACTTCTTGGATTCTTTTCGGCATAAAGTTATTATAGGTAAAAGTTCTAAGATAGTCCCGTAGGGGGAGCCACTATTCTTCAAAACCCTGATCAGCAGTATCCTTCCCACACAATCACCCAACAAAAATCTTCTACAAAATTCTGTGCCATGCTCAATCCAAACATACCATGGCGTTTGGCGAATTTTGGTAATTTCCTGATTGACCGCTTGATTGAATACAATCGCTTCACGATGAAGTCGTCGCGCTTCGCGCTGATCTGGTACATGGCCAAATTGATCCGCCCGCCCCATTGCCTCCATGTTTATTACAAATAAAAAAAGGCGGCTAAGCCGCCTAATAAAACCATCAACCTATCAGTAATTCAAACTAGAAAGTAAACTTTGACTATTAACAGGCATTCCATGAGATATCTCGCGTGCTTCTATTGGGCATTTATTTAACCATGGTTGCAACAAGAATAGCAACGAATTATAAGTCAGATATCAAAAAACAATGCTTATAACAAAACTAGATCTTCTATCTCAACAATCCCAAAAGACCCACTAAAGCTTTATCCAAACCCATTGATTCTCTTGTAAAATAGCTTTGTTTTCAGAATCATCGTCAATGAACAGGCTCTTTACAGACCAACTTATGAGTTTTCCAATGTTGCTTCTGACATTTCTTTGAACAATAATAAACACTCTTACATTGCGAACACTGCAAGCTAGCCAGCTCATGGCAAAAGAGACACTTATGCTCACAACATGTATCAGTCAGCAACTTTCCTTCTTCTTTTGCTATCGCTACGTTCAAAAAATCAAATAACGGCTGTAACGAAAATGATTGTATTTTTCTCATACCTTCTTCTTCGAGATGCGGGATATACGTCAGCTTAAAATTTGGTGCTGCTTCTTCTTTATAGACTAATTTATAGCCAAAAGAACCCGGTAAGTTCTGAGCAATGCTTTCAAAATGACTTGCACCAGCGCAGATAAAAATATCTTGATCACCCTCGTTTTCAAATAATTTCAATAAAATATTGAAATTAACCATATGATCTGCAAATGATGCTAAAATAGGTGAATTAATGTCATACCCTAAGTCATTGATGGACTTTAATGGGTCTACAATTAATTCCCTAAATTTCTCAAATCGCCCAGTAATACGTTCCGTTAGAAGTTCTTTCATAGGGTTAACAAAATTTTCTTCTTTAATTAAAGAGAGTCGATCGTCAAAATATTTAATAATTTCTTGTGTTTCGTCAATTACAACTGAGCAAGATAGTGCAGAACGGTTTAATTGTGATAAAAATTCTTTAGAAAGAATAGAATAAGTATACGAATGCCGACATTCAACATTTGAGCAACGTATATTTTTTTCTTTTCCATTTTTTATTATTTGATGTAAAAAAGAACCTGAGGGTTGTACAGGACAAATATGTCGTTTACGGCATTTTTCAATTACTTCTCGTAAGGAATACGTCTTCCAATCATCACATACTTTTTGGAAATCAAGCTTACGCTTTTTGAAATAATCCCTAATCTGAGTATTATTACCATCATAAGTATACATATCCTCTGCCAATATATGAGCATTACTTAATTTTGCTTGTTGCAATACCGCCGCTTGCTGTTGTTTGCCCAATCGTTGGTCGGGATAATCAGCATGCCAATCATAAAATAAGGTAACTTTGCGCACTGTGCCATTTAAAAGAGTTTTTTGATACACTTCAGTTTTATACACAACCGCTTGCGCTGATATAGCACAAAGAGTTGATAATAAAAGTACTACAAGTTTTGGTATGTTTTTCATAAAAATAACCCCCATTTGTTTAATATTCAATACAGCTGTCATAAATATAACCCTAATTGAAATTATACGCCAAGGAGATTCTTTGTCAATACAGTTTGCTGGTTCAATACATATGAGCCTATTCTGCCTCCCATTGTTTATAGTAAGACATCGGGGTTAAATAACGCAAAGCCTGATGGGGACGGACTTCGTTGTAATACAGATTGAAACGTTTCAGGCTGTAACGCAAAAACTCGAGTTTGGCTGGTCGTTGTACTGGCAATAAAACTCATCATTTGTAGCTACTCTCGAAACAATCTGTTTTTCCTTTCTTGCAACCTCGCCCAATTAATAGTTCGAAGAATGCCCAACGCTTAGACTATTAATCATGATTTGTATTTCAAGCGTTTTGAAGTTTTCAAACGTAAAAGTTCTAAGATAGTCCGCCAGGGGGAGCCATTTAATTAAAAGCGTCGAATGAAAATTCGGCGCTTTTTTGTTGTCTAACTGAAACGCACGCCTTTTTGGGGGACGCGGGGGTGTTGTTTGCTAAAGTTAAATTAAACCGGTAAAATCAGTGTTTTTAGTAACGTTTTAACTTTAGGAACTCATGTCAAAATATAATAATTCAGGTAATAGCAAAAATAATAGCAAAAAGTCTTTTAAGACTCGTACAAATAATCGTTTTGGCGGTAGACCGGTCAAAAAATTTAATCCCTCAGATTTTATAAAAAAAGTTGAAGAGCAGGTTCTTTCTCCTGTTTATATACCGGTACATACTTTTGCAGACTTTTTAATTGAGGACCAAATTAAACAAAATATTATTAAGCGTGGGTATACCGCTCCAACGCCGATACAAGATCAAGTGATTCCATTATTGCTTGAGGGCAAAGATGTTATTGGTACTGCTAATACAGGAACGGGAAAGACGGCTGCATTTTTGATACCGCTTGTTAATAATGTGCTTACAAAAAAAACACAGCGTGTTCTTATTATTGCACCGACGCGTGAGTTAGCTGCTCAAATTAAAAGCGAGCTTAACTTTTTTAAAGAAGAAACAGGATTTTCTGCTGCTTTATGTATTGGTGGTGCAAATATTAATTATCAAATAGATCATCTGAAAAAAAAACCTGAATTTGTTATTGGTACACCGGGCAGATTAAAAGACTTAGAACAAAATAGGTCGTTAAATTTTTCGCATTTTACGGCTATCGTCCTTGATGAAGTTGATACGATGCTTGATATGGGTTTTATTAATGACATGAGATATATTGTTAACAAATTACCTAAGACTCGCCATTCGTTATTCTTTTCAGCTACTATCTCCTCTGAAGTTAAAAGCATAGCTGAGCAGTTTTTGACAAATCCAGTTACGATGAGCGTAAAAACACGTCAAACAGCTGAGAATGTTAACCAAAATATTGTTAAGACAAGCAATAAAATAGAAACGTTACACGACTTACTCATTACGCCAGGTTTTAATAAAGTTATTGTTTTTGTTCGAACAAAACACGCTGCTGATAGATTATCAAAAGAATTAAAAGAGCGTGGATTTCAGGTTGCTACTATTCATGGGGATAAAACTCAAGCACAAAGAAAAAAAGCATTGGCATTATTTAAAGATAATCATATTAAGATTCTGTTGGCGACAGATATCGTAGCCAGGGGAATTGATATTGACGATGTCTCACATGTTATTAATTTTGATTTGCCACAAACACACGAAGATTATATTCACCGTATTGGCAGAACGGGGCGCGCAAGCAAGGTTGGCCAAGCGTTAACTTTTATAGAAGCATAATTATCATTTAACGGCTCTATTAGAAAGGTTCTGAATGTTAGCTATCTACGTAGATGCCGATGCTTGTCCTGTAAAAGAAGAAATTTTTCGGGTAGCCCTACGGCATAACTTGCAGGTTTACTTAGTAAGTAATAGTCGCCTTGCTATGATGGTTAGTGAAAATGTGCATAAAGTACAGGTTAATTCTGACCTAGATGCCGCAGATAATTGGATTTGCGAGCACATCCAGTCTGATGATATTGTGGTTACCACAGATATATTACTGGCAGATCGGTGCCTAAAAAATGGTGCACATGCCATGAGCCCAATCGGCAAAATTTTTAATGATGATAATATAGGTTCAGCAAAAGCGATGCGTGATTTACGTGCTCATTTACGTGAAACAGGAGTAGCTTCAAGTTACAACGCCATTTTTTCTACGCGGGATCGCTCTCGTTTTTTACAGGTGTTGGAAGAGATAATTCAGACGATAAAAAGACATGAGCCTTAGGTCGTATCGACAAACTAGATCTTACAGCGTATTGTAACTAGTCTTGGGAAAATTGGGATAGTAATAATTATATTCTTTGGAAAAAACGATGACGGTTCCCACATTTCACTTGATTCTCTCAAAAGCAAAAGAGCCTCCTATAGGGCCTATTCAGAGAAAATTCAATCAATTAAGAGCAAAAATGAAAGTTCTTCAAGCGCAGCAACAAGATAAAACTCAAGAATTAGATTTAGCGTTGCAGTTTTATTATGAAAAAATTCGCCCTGATGAAGTTATTTTACAGGGGCTTTTTATAGAACGCGTAACGATTGCCTATCAGATTTATAAGACTTCAAAAGATTTTTCAAAGGCGGAACGTAAAGATTTAAAAAAAATTGTAATGGACGAGGTAAATGTTGTTTTCTCACTGGGTGATGGGTATAACATCCCAGTCGAAGTAAAAGAAATTTTTAGTGATCTTAATGGGGTTGATTACGACGAGACTCTTGCCGCTGAATTAGAGCTTTTTGAAGATGAGAATCAGATGGCGTCTTCTCGTCGAGAATCTAAAAAGACAAAAAAACAGCGTGAAAAAGAATCGAAAAAGAGTGAGTTTGAAGCGTTGCTGAAACAAAACATTAATAGTACGTATAAACAATTAGCGCGAGTGCTGCACCCTGATTTAGAGCAAAATAGTGAGCAAAAGATTGTGAAAGAAGAGCTTATGAAAACGCTTACAATCGCTTACAAAAATAATGATTTATATGAACTCTTAAATCTCGAGCTAGAATGTTTAAAGCACTCGGCCAGTACAAAGCAAACACAGAATAATGAGAAACTTGAGATTTATAATACTGTTTTGGCTGACCAAGTTAAAACACTTCAAGTTACTATAGATACGCTTTTTCAGGATCCTAAATATGCGCCACTTGGACGGTATTATAACGATCGGTTTAATGGGATATTTAGCTTAAAGTTTAAATATGAACAGTTAAAAAACGAAGTACGTGCGATGCAAAAGTTTGTGAATCGCTTAAAAACTCCGGCTGTGGTTGGAATATTTAAGATAGCTATTAAAGAACGGCGTGCGATGCAACGGTAATCTTCTCATAACTGTTTCTGGAGTTAAAAATACTTGTCTCTTAATATTCTATCTTATCGTTTTTTTGTTCCCAAGCTTCAAATGCTTTTATCGCTTCGTCTTGCATTATTTGAACGGTTTTTATAGATCTTTCTGCTATTGGCTTATGTATTTCATCGTAAATAAATGAATCATCAAAATCTATTTTTTGGGCGTTAGCTCGAGAATTGGCATAATAAATTTTATCTATTCTTGCCCAATAAATTGCCCCTAAACACATGGGGCAGGGTTCGCATGATGTGTATATTGTGCAGCCAGATAAATCAAACGTTTTGAGTGCTGAGCAAGCTGCTCTGATTGCATTAATTTCTGCATGTGCCGTTGGATCGTTATCTAATGTTACGCTGTTTGATGCTTTGGCTATAATTTCCCCGTCTTTTACAATCACTGCACCAAAGGGGCCGCCATTATTTTTAATACTGTTAAGTGAAAGTTCTATAGCAACCAGCATGAAATTTTTATCTTTTTCTTGCATAAAAAACTCTTTCATAAAAAATATTTTAAAGTTCTAGATTAATAATAAAGCCCCGAAGACGTCGGGGCTTTATTTGTATGTGCGCCAGACGGGCGCATTGTATTTTTACTTATTTTTTCTTTTTTAACATAGGAAGGCCTGTTCGTTCATTTTCAACGACATCGTAGCCGGCAGGAAGGGCATTAAGGGCACCTTCTTTAACTTCACCAGCGAAATAGAATATTTTCTGTATGCGATCGCCTTTTAGTTTTACATCTTTTGAATGTAGGTAGTATGTTTTTCCACTTTTTTTGGATTTAACACTATGAGCCATGATATTTTCCTTCTTTCTATTGAGTCCAAACAGTATATTTTTTCTAGTCTAATTTTACGTTACTTTTGCAAGCTATCACATTGTTTGTTGCTTTGCCAATAAAAATGCGAAACTCATTTACAAACCATTGCAGCGCTGTTTTTTATTTTAAATTATCCAGGCGGGTAAGAAAAGAATACGATTTTCTTGATCAAAAGCAAGTGGTCCCATGTAACAAAAAACGCCGATAGAAGACTCGGGGCAAGCGATCATGAAGTTTTTGAGGTTATTGAGCTTTTTTGTTTCAATTTGAGCTGCATAAGTTATTTCGAACGGAATAATTTGTCTGCCACGTGTGACAACAAAATCAACCTCAGCTCCAGCAGCGGTTCTCCAAAAATAGGTTTGGCAATTTTCTGTTTGCGTGTCGAGCCATGTTTGGATTTCATTGAGAAACCAATTTTCAAATCTATGACCTATTAAGCTTGTAGTTTTTAAAATAGCCAGATCATGTATACCGGTTAGGTAGCTGATCAAGCCATTGTTGATTAAATAATCCTTTGGAGATTTAACCAGACGTTTAATAGAGCTTTTGATAAAAGGGAAAAGCTCAGTATATTGCAGCGTAGCGAGTAGGTAATCTCGATATTTTAAGAGAGTACCTCTGGAGCAATGCAGGGCATCTATAATTTTTTTATCATCGCGAACTGATCCGGTAACTTCGGCACAAATTTTCATCAGGTTCTGATACATATTCAAATCACCAATTGAATCAATCGCTCGAATGTCTTTTTCTAAATACGTTTGCAGATAATCACCCAGATATTTTAAACGTAATGGTTCTGATGGGGCTTCTATGACTTCTGGCAGTCCTCCCCACACCAGATGCTGGTGTAAAGATTCTTGTAGTATTTTTTGAAAGGGACGAGCTTGATCTATAATTTTTTTAAGAGTTTCTTCGAGCATATGCATATCTATAGCAGATATGTCTTTTGTGTTAAAAATTATGTCGAAAACGTTCTGAACAAAATCATTTTGCGAAGAATCCAAAATATCTTGATGCATTAAATGTGTCGTTTCTTTGAGATTAAATTCTCGTAGGCTTAAAAGTTCTACTCTGCCAGCCAAAGACTCTGTTGTTAACTTGTGTAAATTGAGGTGGGCTGATCCGGTAAGCAGAAATTTGATCGAATTATTCCCCTTGTGAGTATCATAAATAATTTTTATTTGATCGAATAATTGGGGGCACTTTTGTGCTTCATCAATAAAAACCCATAGTTTCTTTGGGCCTCCGATTTTTTGAAGTGCCATTTGTTCAATCATAAGCTCAAGTTCTTCGGCCTCAATTTTGTTTCTTTGGCTCAATACGTCCATGTTAAGGCGAACCCATTTTTTTTCTGGGTGAAGATTCATGTAGTATTCAAGCAACGTTGTCTTTCCAACGCGTCGAGGGCCTAAAAGAGCACTAATAAAAGAACGCTCAAATGATTCATAAAGAAAAGTCTCGTTGGCTCGAATAATGTATTTTTTCATGATTTTACCTCAAAATATCACTTAAATACTATTTTTACATGACAAAATTCACATCATGATGGTAAAATTACGCGGCAAAAACGTCAAGCTCATGTTGAAATTACGCTGTTTTGCTAATTTCCTAGCTCTTAATATGCTCGCGAAAAAGCTCAAAAACCATTTACAAACCAGTCTAAACTGCTATTCTGCTCCAACTTGTATTTATGAGTAGGTAACAATGCGCCCGATAAACAGGATTAAATAATATGGTACAGAACATAAAAGAAGTTTCAAAAGAGATACAGCCGGAAATAATTGATCTTAAATGTCGTTCGGCGATTAAAAATTTATTAGCGAGCCAAGACGATTTAGTTAAAAAGATTGCCCGTCTTGAGGTTGCTTTGACTGATTTGAATAATTCGATTTCTTCTATGAATATAAAACAAGAGCCAATGTCCTCTGAGCATCAGGATAAGTTGTTTGAAGCGTTGTGCAAAGCTAAAGCGGGAATGACTGTTAATTTTGAAAAAACCGGAAGCTCAAATCGTGGCTATTTTGCTACGTATCCAGATTTGGTGCATCATGCAAAATCTTTTTTGGCTGAGCAAGGCGTCGATATCATACATGAGCCTATTGAGAGTGGCAATCAGGATTATTTGAGAACTACGGTTACGCATGTTTCTGGCCAATGGCGTTCGTCAATATGTGCTATACGCCCTGACTTTGAACGTGGAAGTTCTTCGCCTAATCAAGCATATGCCGCTGCGCTTACTTCTATGAAACGCTATGTGTACGGGGCGATATTAAATTTACATACTGGTGGTGATAAAGAGTAAAAGCCTCGCAATTTTGCGAGGCTTTTTTTGTTAGAATATCTTTTAATTTTACTTTTTAGACAGTTTTTGTTCTATTTGTTCTTTTGCTACGCTTGCGCCTTTAAGTCTTACAAGATCATTCCAGTCACATGCATCTTTTGTTGCTGGTATGTCTTTAAAGTCAGGAGCAATTATTATAGCGTTTGAACTAATAGTTTCTATGGCTTCTTTTGCGTATTTTATACCTAGATTTTCTTTGCTTGAGCCTAATTCTGGGCGGTCATTATCTGCGAAAATAATAATCTTGCTTGTTGGATATTTCTTGCGAAATATTTGTGCTATGGCTGGCAAGTTTCTTGCGCTAAAAGCACATATTGTTGGGATATTTGTTAGTTCATAACATGTTGCAGCTGTTGCGTAAGATTCTGCAATACCAATATCAGAACCATCTTTAGGTTCGGTAAGTGCATAGAATAATTCTTTAGTTCTGCTTTCTGGATACATAATTTTATTTTTACCAGATTCGTCAGCACGCTCGTTCAAATATTGGATATTCCAGAGTTTGCCGTTTTGGTCGTACATAGGGACCATTGCTGAGTTACCGTACTCGTCTGTCTGAGTATATTTTAGCCCATATGCGCGTACTTTTTTATTATTTAAATAAGCAGAAGCACCAGTTTCTTTCGCTTCTATCCAGTCTATAAAAGCCAGTTTTGCAGCAGCTTCTTGGTCTTGTTGTGTTTTTTTAGGTACAACGCCCAAATTTACACCGACATTTTTTGCCAGTCGGGGACCGTTTGAGAGAAACCAAACTTTGCCGTTTTTGCCGTTTGCCCAGGTATTTAGACCTACATGGCCTTGAGCAAGTTGTTTTTCTTTGGTCTTGTATTCATACTTTTTTTCGCCACTCTCTGTGTCGCCAATGGCGAAGCACGCGATAGGGTCTGTGGCGTTTGTCCCAATAGTTAATTCATCTACTTCAAGGCCTTCTGAGCGAAGAAAGTTGATGTGTGCTTTGACTTGTTCTTTATATGACTTAAAGTGCTTCGCATTACTCACGAGTTGTCCCTTATAGCTTGGTTTTAGTTGATACAGACGGTTTTTAGCTTTTTTTCTAGTTTTTTAGGTTGCGCGGGCCACTTGCCCGGACAATAAGTTTACTTGCGTCTTGGTAAAAAGACCAGTTATGTCAAAATACAGCGCTATTTAGGTTCTTTTTCAGAGCCAAATTGGCAAAAACGCTAGCCTAACACTTCTTTTTGTGTTAATCTTGTTCCTATCTGCAATTTGTTTTGTACTTTTATTGTTCTAAGAATGGAGTTTTGTAATTTTAATTGTCCTGTATTTGAGGGGTTTTAATCATGAAAAAATATTTTAAAAAGTTGATACTTACTTCGTTGGTAATTTCTTTAATGTCTATAGGCATGCTTTCGAGTATGGAGAAAATGGAGAAATTCGACTTTAGCTTTATAGATCAACAAGAAGAAGAGAAAGAAGAGACTGGTGTTTCAGGTCGCGGTAAATTAATTATTGTTGCCGGTCCATCATCGTGCGGTAAAAGTTTGATTACAGATGCTCTTTTAAAAAAGCTCCCTGAAGACAAAGAGTATGGCGGTAAGTGGAAAAGTTTATCTCTTGATGAAGTAAATGCCAAAATAGCGGGAAAAGTTAGTAGTCGAGGTAAAAAGTATTGGTTTGGTTTACAAAAAAAATATAAAAATAGACGTCTGTCTCCTGCGTATTTTGTGTTAATTAAAGGCATAAAAAAACGTCTTGATAAAGGTGTTAACGTTGTTCTTGATGTTGTATTTGATGAAGAAGAAGGTTATTTAGAAGAATTTCTTATACAATTATTCAAGAAGGATGGAGATACTAACGTTGATCTTAAGCAATTTAGCCATCGTTTTTTAAGCGTATTTTTGTATTGCGATTTTGAGACAATAATTGAACGAGTTCGTGTGCGTAATGCTTTGAAAAAAAAGGAAGAAGAGCGAAAAGTCGGTCATGTTGTAAGTTGTTTCGCGAAAATGATAAAAGCTGATTTTACTCTACATAGAAGAAATTCTTTAGGTAATATTTCTGTTTCGAAGTTTAAAAAAGCGCTTAATACTTCGTCTCAACTAAGTCCAACAACAGATGATTCAGCAATAGTTGTACGAAGAAAAGAACAAGCTACCGATTGTATAATGACTCTTATGGGCATAGCTATAGATGGGAATCCTGATCAAGAATATTCTTTGCTACCAAGAGCTTTTTATGACTGTCTTGTGCGTAGTGATGAGTATCCAAATAAAAAGCTGGCTGAAAACATAGAATTTTCTGTTACAAATATTATTATTCAGTTACATGAGAAGTTTAAAGAATGTGTTGAGACAAAAATTCCAGAATCGAATATTCGTTTTGAAGAAGAAGGCGAAGACGAAAACGATAAATAAGCATTAATATAAGTATTATATTTTTAGCCGGGCAATATTTTTGTATATTGCCCGGCTTTGTTTTTAAGAATTTAATTTGTCTTTGATTGCGTACTCTTTGATCGCTTTACGTTTTGATAAATTAAATATAATTAGTTTGGTGCAGGTAATTTTATTGTTTTCTGGCGTAACTGTTTTTTCAATTAGCTTGAGCGTTGCTGTTCTAATACGTTCTTTAATAAGCTCTAATATTTTATCAGCTTGATCTTGTTTTTTTATAAGTTGTTTAATTGAATGTGATCGTAGGCGCCCAAGCCCAATATGGGGCACAAAGTCAAAGCTTTCACTTTTTGCTTTATCATATAACGCTTCGTTATATTCATGCTTGTAAGTTGCTTGAGCTTCTTCTGCTGTTTCTTTCATGAGCATGCGCAGCTGTGTTAATTCTTTTTGCGGGTCGTTTACTCTGATTACAAGTTCATCGTTCCATTCTCCAAAAAAATGTACTTGTGGTTCGATTGCTATGTTTTTTGGTGCTATAATATTGTTTGTTTTTTGTGTTTTTTCGAGAGAAGTTATAAGTATATTTTCGCCTTGTTCATACATCTCGTTTAGATAATAAAGCGAAAGTGGTTGGAATTCTTTTTTTAAGAAAAGTCTTTTTTGCTCTATTTCTTTTTCTTCTATTTCAAGCTCTTCGTGCAAAATATTTTTAACGATTTCTGGTAGAGCTTCTCGTAGTTTGGTAATTCCAACACAATCCCATATGAACTGGATAAAATACGTTTGTTTTGTGTTGTTTGTTTGCGCGCTTTTTTGTTGTACGTCACTTGTTTTTAATAATTTATCATCTGTTTGATACATGTCATTACATGCGCAGAAACAAATTATTACCAGAACAAGCGAGCTTAATAATATTTTTGGTGTTTTGTTCGTCATAATCTTCTTTCTCTTTTTTTATTCTATTAATTCAGGGCGATATTCAAAGTGCATAGTATCGTAATGGAGCCACTTGCCTCCCCAGATAAAGCCATACTTTTCAAATATTTCAACAATTTCCCACGGGATGCTATTACGATAGGTTAGCAAAGCATCTTCGGTGACTGGAAGCTGTGCTTTTTTTAGGTCCCATTGCCAATATTCAGAGAGATCAGCATTAATATCGATTGTCATACCAAAACTATGATTGCTCAGGCGATTTGTGCCTGCTATGTTTCTCCAAACAAACGTGCCGCCCGGGTTTTGTAAAAAAATAACGTATTCAGGTTTGAGTAAAACTAATATTTCTAGCTCTTCAGATATGTGCTTAATTTGTTCATGAATATTATTTATTTTTGTCACTTGCAGTGGGTATGTTGTGGGGCCAAAAAGATTGGGCATCCAGAAAATTAATTCGAGATTTTTTTCTACTTCTTCGGGGCTATTGCCATACATTTTTCTAAAAAATGGTTCGTATCGAACGCGCCCAGGGTCTGTGTTTGGGTTTCCCGTAGGCTTGCCTGGTATGTAAAAAACTTGTTCGAGTTGGTCTGTTAGTGTTGGGTTGCTGAGTTTTTCTGCAATAGTTTTTGGGGCATCTGATGTATTAAGTTGCATACATGTTCCATCGGTCCACGTAATATTATCTTCACATATGCTTTTGATATGATCTGGATAAGCAGCTTGAAGTTTGGCTAGTGCTTGTAGGCGATGGCTTGCCGTGTTTAGATTTATAGTTTGTATCTCTTGGTGCGTTATGGGTTCTGGTTTTTGCGGGAAAATATGGGGAGCGTAACAAGCAAGTATTAATAATAAGCTTATTGAGATCCGGTTTTTGCTCATAAATATCCTTAATTTTTATTCTGAGATAAAAATATAAGCGCAGCTTTTACATCTTGATCAGCCTCAGCAATTATTTTGGCAACAGCATACAAGGGGTATGAGTGAATCTGCTCATACACAGAATAATTATTGGTAGAAAAACGAATGCCATATGTCGATTCAGGATGCGTTTCTAAAAACGTCTTCATACTTCTCATCGCAGTGCCCTTGCCACTTTTTACTTCTATGGGCACAATATCGGTTTCTTGTTGAATAACATAGTCTATCTCAGCCTCTGCGCCACGCGTCTCTTTTTGCCAATAATAAAGTTGCGCTTCTTTCATAGGGTGCTCATAAGCAATAAGTTCTTGCCCTACAAAAGCCTCAACAAGTTCTCCTTTATTTACAAATTCTTCCAGTGGCTTCAATATCCATGCTCCTGTTTTAAGCCCCAAAATAAATTGCGATAATGCCACGTCAATAAACAATATTTTAAATGTCTGCAGGTCGGCTTGAGCCCCTACCGGTAAGCCCTGTGCCCCCGTTCGCATTACTTTGTGCGCAATATTAGCTGTAAGCAAAAGATCAAGACATGGCGCAAGCTCACGCTTTCTGTATTCGCCCTCAATCTCACTATACTTAAATTTCCCACCCAGTTGGTGCGGTATATTGGTAAAAAGTGCATTAAGATATTTTATTTGATATTTCTGGGCATACTTCTCAAAATCTTGCTTATAAGTTCTTATGAGCGCATGTGGTATTTCTGAGCAAGCATGTATATCCTGCATTTTACACCAACAATCGACTGTTTGAGGCATGCCCCCTATTGCTAAGTACTGGCCAAGCAAATCAAGAAATTTGTCATGAAAAACTTTAGATATCTCATCTTTTGGGTTATGTGATAAAATTTCTTCAATAATTACCGGAGATCCAATCGCATTTAAAAACTCCATAAACGATACCGGATACATACTTAAAGAAGAAACTCTTCCAACCGGCATACCTACTGTTTTAATTGCAAAATCTAAAAGTGATCCCGCGGCAATAACATGTAATTCTGGCATCATTTCATAAAAATAGCGCAATGCTATAATAGCGTTAGGCACTAATTGAATTTCATCAAGAAAAAGAAGTGTCTGTCCCGGAACAATAGGCTTATTTGTCAGAACAAAAATTTTTCGAATAATAATCTGCGGATCAAGATTTTTTTCAAAAATTTCCCGCGCTTCTGGGTGAAGCTCAAGATTTAATTCAACAAATGATGTAAATGTTTTACCAAATTCGCGTACTGAATATGTTTTGCCTACTTGCCGTGCACCGCGAAGCAAAAGAGGTTTGCGTAAGGGGCTTGTTTTCCATTTATGTAAAAAATAATCTACAAAACGTTTCATTTTTCATTCTCCTACTTGCCGCGCCCAAGCCATGCTGGCGAAGGCGGGTGGTTAAAATTCAGAGATATTATAGCTTCGTCATGGTCGAAATTCAGACATAATTTGGCTTGTTACTGGTCGAAATTCAGACTTAGCATAACTAACCCATGGTCGAAATTCAAGTAAACGTCTAAAGAATAGTCTATGCTTTTTATCGGATATTAAACTTTTTCTGCCAAATTGGACAATTTCGACATTCAATGTAGAATTTGTCCAATAGTTATCTTAGCCCCTTTCTAAAGCGAGACTCAAGGAGATTAGTTATGATAAAACGTGAAATTACTGCTGATATTATTGAAGGTGCGCGTTATTTTCCGGTCGTTGGCATTTTAGGCCCACGGCAATCAGGGAAAACAACGTTGGCGCGGGATTTATTTAAAGATCATGTCTATCTATCTCTGGAAGATTTGGATTTACGGGCGGCGGCAAAAAACGACCCAAGAACGTTTTTGCTGGCCAACCGGAATGAGCATGGGATGATTATCGATGAATTTCAGTACGTGCCCGAATTGTTGTCATACATCCAAACGATTGTTGATCAAGATAAAAAACGTGGTTTTTTCATTTTAATCGGATCGCAAAATTTTTTGATGAACGAGGCTATTACGCAATCGCTTGCTGGAAGAATTTCGCTTCATACGCTTTTGCCACTATCAATTACAGAACTTAAAGAGAGTAACTATTTGCCGGCTGAAATTGAGCCTATGCTCTATCAGGGTTGCTATCCAGCAATTTATTCAGAAAAAATTCCTGCAGAAAAACTCTATAAAAATTATCTACAAACATATATTGAACGTGACGTGCGCCAGCTTACTAATGTTGGTGATCTAGCTGCATTTCAAACATTTATTAAGTTATGTGCGGTGCGTGTTGGTCAACTGGTTAATTTTTCTGCGCTGAGTAATGATGCTAACGTGAGCGATGCGACGGTTAAACGTTGGTTGAGTATTTTGGAAACAAGTTATATTATCTTTCTCCTGCGCCCATACCATGAAAATTGGGGCAAACGCATTGTAAAATCAGCTAAGCTTTATTTTTACGACCCAGGGCTTATTTGTTCACTGCTTCAGATTAAAGAAGAAGATTTGGCAACCCACCCCAATAAAGGCAACATTTTTGAGTCGTTTATAATTTCTGACATTTTAAAGCATTATTATAATAAGGGCACAGATCCACGTGTATATTTTTGGCGTGATAAAACAGAACATGAAGTTGATTGTATTATTGAAGACGGCCAAAAGCTTAAACCGATAGAGATCAAATCGAGTAGAACATTTAATACACGTTTTCTTGATGGGCTTAATTATTGGGATAAACTGGCACATGAAAAAAATACGCCTGGTTCTGTTGTTTTTGCTGGTTCAGCCGAACAAATGCGCGCTCATAATGCTGTTGTAAGTTGGCAATCGATTGATACGTTATTCAAAAAATCTTAGTTGGGAAAAATACATGAAGAAAAATTTGATTATCATTAACGGAACAATGGGCGTAGGCAAAACAACTGTGTGCGAAAAGCTGCAAACAAAGTTGCAAAACTCTTTTTGGCTTGATGGTGACTGGTGCTGGATGATGAATCCATGGAAATTTACTGATGAAAACAAAGATATGGTAATACAAAATATTACGTACATTTTGAATAATTTTTTAAATAATTCTAGCTCACAGTATGTTATTTTAAGCTGGGTTTTGCATGAGCAATCAATTTTTGATGCTCTTTTTAAAAATTTAAAAAATCTCGATTTTGATATGGTAACTATTACTTTGTATTGCACTCCAGAGGAACTAAGAAAACGGCTATCGAAAGATAATCGGGATAAAGAAGTAATAGAAAGAAGCATAGAAAGAATTTCGTTATACGGTGAACTTGATTCTGAAAAAATTGATACAACGTTTCTTTCTGTTGATCAAACGGTAGATAAAATTTTGAATCTCGTAAATCCTCTCTAGAAAAAAGTAGTTACCCATATGGGAAGCTTGGGTTTACGCTTGATCTTTTGAACAGGTGATTGTTATTGCGATGGCACCGAATGTTGTTACTTTTTCTTTATACCCAGGAAGAGCTTCGTAGACCTGTACGCCTGTTTTGATATTTGTGATATCGGGAAGCAAATTTTCTACGCCTTCGTATCTGAGCATAGATTCAAAGTCAGCGTAGCGATTGATGCGCGTAACGATACACGATAATGTTTCCTGGGTTTGGTGTGACGTGAAAATAATTTTGTCCCCAGGTTTGAGGTTCTCAAATTTGGGGGTATTGATTCGGCCTTCAATCGTTTTTCTGCCCGATTTTATGAATTCAAAGTATGTATGTATTAACGATAAATTGAGCATTATGTTTTCCTAATGTTTTCTCATTGAATGCTTTTCGGCATAACGTTAGCATGTACGATCGATAGTTTAACCAAAAAAGGGTCTTTTGTATTAGCGTACTCGAGAAAACGTTGATCGCTATATTAAAATGTACTATATTATGATGTAGTAGTTGTGAAGATTAGCTTTTAAGATAAGGTTAAATTTTTTTATGAAGAATTGGGCCATCGAATATTGGGAGGAGTGAATATGGCAAAGAAATTGGGAGCAGAGAAAAAGAAAATGGAGACAAAGAAGTTTACAACAAAGAGCTTTCAAAAATTAGTTGAAAAACGGCTTACCAAATTAGAAATTGCAGAAATTGAACAGCAAGCAATGTTGGAAGTAAGGGTTCTTAAATCATTACAAAATGATATTACAAATGCCATGAATGATTATATGAAAAAACAAAATATTGGCTTTAATGAGCTTGTAAAACGTTTGGATGTTAGTCCTGCGCATATTGCCAAAATCAAAAGGGGAGCTGCCAATCTAACGCTTGCCAGTGTTGCGCGCCTTTTTGCATTATTAGGGCAAGAGCCACATCTTGTATTCAATAAAAAATAAAAAAAACTATGAACAAAGATATAAATATATTGCATCACGTTGGTCTGGTTACAGCAGACATGAAAACGTTGGTAAATTGTTATGAGGCGTTGGGGTTTGTGCTAACGCCTGTTTTTATGCCCAAAGTTGTTTTAAAGTCGGGCGCAAAGCCTGAGATGTTGGGTGTTGGGACCAGATGTGCGATATTTCAGAATAACTATCTTGAACTTACCGGTATCGTCGATAAAAATCGGTGGGATAAAATTAGTAAAAAGCAAAGGGGCCTGTACGATATTGACGTGTTTACAAGTCGGTATGACGGTTTGCACGGCCTCTATTTGGGGACAGAAGATATCGAAGCTGTTCGCGAACGGCTTGTCAGGCAATATGCCGCGTGTGCTACAATTGAAACGAGTGAACGCATGGTAAATAGTCCAGATGGTAAGCAGCAGTTAATGTCTACTAAAAGTATAGATCTTACAGAAGCACATAATGCTGAAATAAGTATGCACGTCACACAGAATATAACCCCAGAATTAGTTCTTCAGCCGCGTTACATGACCCATCGTAATGGTGTGCAAAGTATTACGGAAATTATTATATGTACCGAAGAACCGGAAAAACATGCTCAAAAATATGCGCAATATACCGGGCATAAGTTTGAGCTTGCGGGAAATTTGTATACGATAAAATTGGGAGATTCTAAAATAATTATTATTGCTCCAAAATTTATTCATGAAATAATTCCGGGATGCTATCCATCACCGTTATTTAGGATTGCTGGCTTTACGGTGTCTGTGCTTGATCTTGATGTTGTGCGTGAATTGTTGGGGCGTAAAAAAGTGCCGTATGTTGAACATGCTGGCCGGATTGTTGTTTTGCCAGAACATGCATGCGGCAGCGCGGTTATTTTTGAAAAATAAAGATCTTATTAGCCTTTGATCCCAGATAACGTCTGTGATCAAAAAAGCGTGTTTGCAGGTGAGCTTGGCGTAAGTTTTTTATAGCAGCTTTTCTAAGTCCTGCTTGTGTTTCACTTCATCATTAAAAATTTCAAGAACAATATCATATGTTCTTTTATCTTTTTCTTTGCTCATATTTAAAAGATCTTGGTAAAAGTCTATTGCGCATTGTTCGCCTTTAATATTTTCTTTAAGTACTGAAATAGCGTGAACATCAGTAATTGAATCATAATGGCAATTGCCGATTTTATGCCAATCTTGGGGGAACATGCGGAAGTCTCCGCCGAGTTCAATTAAGTGTTTTGCAATAAGATTGGCATGACGCATTTCATCTTGGGAATGTTCTGTGAGTTCAGCAGCAATTTTTGGGGTTTTTGCGTCTTGAACGAGTTTTGCGGCAACCCAGTACTGATAACTTGCCATCCATTCATCAGCAAAGGCGATAATCAATTTATCGATAAGTTCTTTTTTGTAATTTTCATCTAATTGAGGCGTTATATTGTTAGATTTTTTTTTCCAAAAAAAATAAGAAGTTGATAGTAACGCAATGGTGCTAAATGCAAAAATAAAGAATCCTGTTTTCATAAAAATAACCCTTTCTACAAACCAATATTATTTAAGATGGGCTTAGTTTATAAAATAAAGAATGGGAAAATCAAGGGTCTATGGGCTTGATTCTTTATTTAAACAATAACTATTTGATGCGTTGGGTATTTGGCCTGTAAGATATCTTTAACTATCGATATATTTTCTGTGCTAAAAGCACAAACTGTTGGGATTTTGTTTAGTTTATAATTGGCTGCAGCGGCGATATATGATTCTGCAACGCCAATAGCTATTCCCGCTTTTGGTTTAGAGAACTGGTAAAATAATCCGTTTGTTCTGCCGCCTGGAAGCATAAGAGTATGAGTTCCT
>JBDRBF010000031.1:0-11699 GCA_043822925.1 bacterium | reverse complement strand
AATAATAATAATAATAATAATAATAACCCAGAGAGCAATACGCTAGAAAAAATTCTCAGGCGATATAATCTATCGCTCTTTTATAAAAAAATAACAAAAACCTCTCTCGCACGAAAACTTTCCAGCTTACGTTCTTTTCTTTCATATCTCAAAATATCACACGGAATAAGCGTCGTTTTAACAATCAAAACCCCCAGACTCGATAAAAAATTGCCCAGCACCCTCACCATCGACGAAATTTCTTATTTACTCGATACGCTCAAAAAAGAAGACTTACCGACAAAATATCCCAATCGAGATAAAAGCATTTTTGAATTATTTTATGCGACAGGAATTCGATGTTCAGAGTTAACCCAAATAAAACTTAGCGATATCGATTTTGACAACCTATCTGTTAAAATACACGGCAAAGGCAAACAAGATCGCATCGTATTATTCGGAAAAAAAGCAATGCAAGCGCTCCAAGACTATATCTACCAAGAACGCACACAAATGCTGAGAAAAGATGAGCATCCATACCTGTTTGTTAATTGCAACGGAACCCAAATTACAACACGATCGGTACAGCGCATATTTGAAATGTTTAGAAAATTTTTAAAAATTGACCGAAAATTAACCCCGCACAAAGTTCGACACTCGTTTGCAACACACTTATTAAATCAGGGCGTTAACCTACGCGTCATCCAAGAATTATTAGGACACAAAACAATTGTTTCGACCCAAATTTACACACATGTATCACATCAACAACTCACAAAAATGTGCAACGAAAAACACCCGCTTAATAAACTTGACCACTTAGTCCACGATGAAAAACAAAAATAACACCTATTGCTTTTCACGGAAGCACATAGTATCGTACCAAAAGTATCAGTCTCATCATTTAATCTAAAAGGAGAACGCGTCCATGAACTTAAAGCTAAAAATTTCAATAATAATAACGGCACTCGGACTGACAGCAAATTACAATCTTCACACACAAGCGCCACAACAAACACAGCCAAATATTTGGGCAATCATGCAAGATGGCAGAGTCTGTTGCCGTGAGGGGATTGATGCTCATAATCCTACAGGCAAAACCTGGAAAAAAACAGACGGCTTTGGCCAAGAACTTGTCGTCAATAGATTTGGCCACGTTTGGAAACTTGATCCTAAAAATAATAACATTCAAGTACGTACGGGAATTTCACTCACAAACGCAGCCGGTGATTCCTGGACTCCCGTCGATGGCAAAGCAATCCACCTGGCCATGTATGGAGACGATATTTTAGCAATACAAGCTTCTGCTATTTATAAACGCACCGGCATTACTGCAACAAAGCCTGAAGGCGAAGCATGGCAACTCTTTATGGACACAAAAAATGTTCGTAAACTAGCCGGAAACACAGATGTCCAACTTCCTGTTGGCCTAACAGAAACAATCGCAGCCATAGACTCTAAAGGCACCATATATTTTCAATCAGGGATCACGGAAGAAAACCTGCAAGGTGGAACATTTCTAGAAGCAAAAAGCAATCACTTCTTCAATGAAATTTCAGGAAAAATAGTTTCTTTAGCAGTAAATGACTATGGTACCGTATGGGCAATAAATGAAGCAGGTCAAATTAACTACAAAAAAGATCTACACGCTGACTGGCAACCAGTAAAAGGCGCACTCAAACAACTAGACATAGACAACAATGGCAACGTTTGGGGCATAAGCGAAATGGGCATTAACGCTACTGGCGGACTTAACTACCACCCAACAAACAAAAACGGATGGCAACCGCTCGGTGATGGATTTGCATACGTCACCGTCAACAAAATAACCGGAAACGCCATTGCAGTTAAAACTGATGGAACAATGGTCTACTGCACAGAGCCAACCACTGCCGCTTTAAAATTTGCCGAACTCCCTTCACCACGCCGTGCGGGCAAACCTGTAGCCATCACAATGGCCGCAATCAACAAAGATAATTATTTGTGGGTACTTGATGCTGAAAACAACATCTGGTTCACCACATTAAACCCCCTCAAACTTACCGCAACAACCTGGTTACAAATTCCCGGAAAATTACGATATATTTCTATTACTAATCGCGGCCAGGTTCGTGGTATCGACTCAGAAAACAAAGCCTATTTCAGAACACAAGTTGACCCACTCAATATCCATGGCGTTGCATGGGAAGAGCTCAAAACACCTGCAGGATCTCTTTTTGATATGATCTTTTCCAGCGGCATTGAACTCGGTGAAATCAAACAAGATCCCGCAACAACAAAAAAAGCGATAGAAAAACAAAAGGGCTTAGGCAAAGATACAAAAAAACTTGATAATAAAGCTAAAGCCAAAAAAGCAACAATAGCTAAATCGCCTAAGGGCCGTGGTAGATCAAAAAAAAACCAGACAAAAAAAACAATCAAACAAAAAGCAAAAAAACAAAAAGCAAAAAAACAAAAAACAAAACCAGTAAAAAGAACTAAAGAAACAGAAGCACTCGCTTCTGCTTCAGCAACACCTGCTGCCATAGAAATAGAAAAAGTAACAACATCAGATGTTGCTCGTGAACTTTCTATCCCACAAGAAAAGACGCACGTCGTAAAATCTGACAATCAAACTAAAAAAACAGCATAAAATAGGGTTCCCATGAACATTTTCTCCGGCATACAATCATCAGGCAAACTGCACATCGGCAACTATTTTGGCATGATGAAACGCATGATCGAATATCAAGAAAAAGAAACACTCTTTTGTTTTATTGCCAACATGCATGCATTAACAACCATCTTTAACCCAAAAGAATTAGAACAAAACACATTTAACGCCGCATGCGACTTTCTCGCTCTGGGCATAAATCCAAACAAAGCATGCTTTTGGGTGCAATCAGATGTGCCAGAAGTAACAGAACTTGCCTGGTTACTTTCAAACGTAACCAGTATGGGACTGCTGGAACGTGCCCACTCGTATAAAGACAAAATAGCAAAGGGCATCGCCGCAAATCACGGGCTCTTTGCATACCCAATTTTAATGGCAGCAGATATATTAATGTTTGGATCAGACAAAGTTCCAGTCGGCAAAGACCAAAAACAACATATCGAAATGACCCGTGATATTGCCATACGCTTTAACCAAACATACAATAATATCTTCAAAATTCCAGAACCAGACATTCTCGAGCAAGTAGCTGTAATTCCTGGCATAGACGGACAAAAAATGAGCAAATCATATGGCAATACAATAGATATTTTTTGCACCTACGAAGAGCTCAAGAAAAAAGTTATGTCGATTGTGAGCTCTTCAACCCCAATCGATCAACCAAAAAATCCAGAAACATGTACCATATTTTCGATATACTCAAACTTTCTTAACGCCGAACAAAAGCAAGCTCTTCGTGAACGATATTTGACGCCCGGCCTGCGTTACGGCGACGTCAAAAAAGAATTATTAGATGTTATCTGGAACTACTTTCAGCCCTATAGAGAAAAACGCGAACAGCTGGCCCAAAACCCAGACGAAGTACGCGCTATTATGAAAATAGGTGCAGATAAAGCGCGCGCTGTTGGCTACACATATCTAGAAAAAGCACGCAAAGCTGTTGGCATTACGTATTAATAACGGGAACGCCTATGGTTAGTTAAAACCATAGGCTAAAAAAACATCAGGCCGTATGAACCCACGATATATAATAACAAGAATTACACAGCTTGGTTTATCTGGGCTTACTCAAGTATTATTGCGCAAAGTTAATAAAAAAATATTCGCACTAATTTATAAAAAAAAAGCGCTCTCAAAAAGCGTTTTTTTTTCTTGGGACAAAATCGCGCGCAAAAATAAATTCCCACATAATTTTGATACGTTTTTAACACACATAAAACAAAGCACACTTATTAATCGCGTACAAGAACACGAACTTTTTAAACATGTATTGCCAGATGAATATAAGAGCCCCTTCGACAAGCTTACACCTACGCCAAGGCTACGGTGTACTGGCAGGGTGAGCGCAATTCAAGATAACAAAAACAATATAATAAACTGGCACCCCGGCTTTGAAAATAAAGCACATATATTTTACCAAGATATAAAAATACCAGAACAAAAAGCAAAAACGTTTGAGCAAAAACTTCCTGATATAAAAACTCCCTGGGACTTATCGCGTTTCCAGGATATATATGAGCTTGCACAGGCATATAAGAGCACGCAAGACCCAAAACTCGCTCAAATATTTGAGCCCCAAGTATCAAGCTGGCTAAAACATAACCCGTATTTACTCGGCGTAAACTGGGTCTGCCCCATGGACGTTGCAATACGAGCAGTAAATTTAATCTGGGGATTTCATGCATTTAAAAACGCCCCAAATATAAAACCTGAATTCTGGGAAAACCTCACCTGCTCGTTATATGCACATGCTCTCTATCTAGAATCTAATTGGGAAACGTCAGACAGACCAAACAACCATTATCTTGCTAATCTTACTGGCTACTATTACTTGTGTCACTTTTTTGACATCTCTCCTAAATTTAAAAAAAAGAAACGTGCCTGCTTTAACAAAATTTATACGCAATATAACACACAAATTTTGCCTGACGGGACCTGCTGGGAAGGCTCTACGGCTTATCACAAACTCGATACTGAAATGCTTTTACACGTTTTATTATTATGTGAATGTGATGTCCCGGGGGCTTCCAGCCTACGCCCTACGAGGCTTTGGCGGACAGGCTATCGGGGTGAACCCGCACTCGTGCCCCGGCTACACACAAAATTAAGACTCATGCTCACTTTTTTGCAAGACTGCACAGACACACATAATAATTTTGTAACAATAGGCGATAACGATAGCGGGAAATTAATAACCGGCATAAGAACAAACGCTGGCCCACTTAATAATAACGCAAACCAAAACATACACACATATCCAGATTTTGGCCTCACGATTATAAAAAATAAAAATATTCACGTAACGTTCAGACACCCCAAATTTAACACGAAACAACCAACTGGACATTTTCACCAAGACGAAAACACCGTAACACTCTCAATAAATGGACAGCCAATACTCGTCGACCCCGGCAGCTATGTATACACAGCTAATAGTAAATGGCGTAATTATTTTAGATCGTACGACCAGCACAACACTTTTTATATAACAACTCAAGAAACACACGAATTACTTGAGACTTACGATCTTTTTCAGTTACCAAAAAACAAAACAAAAATACAAAACATAACGCAAAATTTACACGAGCCTGAATTTTTAATTCAAGAAAATAAAATAATAATAACAAATACGTATAATACGCTACAAAGAAGAGTAACGCTCAATACGCAAACTAAAACACTTATTTTAAATGATTCTTTAAAAGTCTCCCCCGAGACCAGTTCTGTACGCTGGGTCTTTATTTTCAGCCCAGCCGTCTCACTTGTAAAAGATAACAAATTGTGGGTTATTCTTATCAACCAAAAGCCTGTTGCTCACATAAAATCTACGCTAAAGTTCTTGCGCGAACCAAGTTTTTATTCCCCCGCATACGGAACAAAAGTCTCATGCCAAAAACTTGTTGCAACAAAAGTATACACACAAACCGAACAAACAATTTTTCAAATACTATAATGGACACAAACCAAGCAACGCCGTAACATGCTCAAGCACTTCTGGATGACAGGTACATAAGCGCTTTTGGCTTTCTTCAAATATCAATATACCTTTATTATTATTACGCAAATTCCAGGTATAAACCGATGGTGATTCTATATTAAGTATGGCTTTTATATCATCGATATATTTAGAACTTTGGACAACACCATCCCGATGAAAATCTTCTTTTTGCAAAAACTTTTTCATATTTTCATGAAACGCAGATGTTTGTATTTTTTGATGAAACAGATTTGGATCTTGCCACATCACCTGGCAGCTATCTGAAGATTCTTGACTACAAAACCCTGCAACCCCTCTAACATGATTAAAATCTGGACTGCTGACCATAAAATAAGCACGCTTTAAATCCAGATTTTTTTCTTGTCCAAGTTCATGTAAAACCATTTGAGCCAAGCCGTCAACCTCATGGTTGTCGAGAATTTTTCTGGGAATAGCCAAAATAGTTTTGAGAAACTCATCATTATCTACAAAAACAGATCTTGCCCAGCTTTCGTCCTTTTTGATGTCCATGACTCTCTCCTGTAAAAAAGTCTTTTTGTATTAACCGGCTGCATTATTTTTTTATACTACTGCGAACTCCTTCTTCTCTTACAGTATCTCTTTTTTACATATCAAACAAGATTAACGATAAACTGGATAAGAAAACGACACGGGGAGAGTTTTTAATAAATCAACCCAAGTTCTCGTAACATAATAAATAAGCCTGCCCCTGCCAAACCCCAGCAGACAATTGGCCGCTCGCAAGCATACAAGCCACCTGCTCCATATCCAACACGGTTACTTCAGAATCATTATACAAAACCCAATTATTATCAGTTTTATTTTTAACAGCAGCAAAATAATGCCCCCCTTTGGCAGTCCCTGCATGAAAAATTATTCCAACAAGACGATATTCTGTCTTTATTTTTGAATCTTGTGATATAAATTTTTTTACATCTAAAATTTCAGGCAAAGATACCTGATTCGTTATTTTTGAAACAACATGCCCCGTATTATTAGACCTAAACCGATTTAACTGGATATGCAAAAACTGATTTATAGATTGCAGCTCAACTTTTCTTGTCCCCGCTTGATTAACACTACAAGCAGCACAAAAAGCTCGATTATCTTGATTCCCCTTTATACCAAAAAAATTTTCTTGAAAAAACAAATCTAAGCACCCATCTAACGTTGATGATCCTATTTCTACTAACAAATTTGGACTCTGCACTTTCTGAACATCCCGAAAACTATTATTGCAAACCAAACAACGGCCACAAGACACGAGTCCAATATTATATATGCTCGTTTTTTGTGCATATTCTAAAAAATCTGAAAAAATATCTGCAAGATACTCGAATAATTGTTGTGAATCACTTTGCCCGCCCCGTTCAAAATCACCCCGCAAAACGTTACTCACCTCAACGACAGAAAAAAATGCATCTAAAAATTTTTTTGGCCTCATCACAAGACGATCAGTCTCTGACATACACCTAAAAAGATTAAAAAGTTCGACTAACAAAACGCACTCTCGTTCAGCACGTCTTTTTGATATTTTGCATCGAGCCTCCCGAAAATCTACAAAACCATGATCGTGCAAAACAGCCATTAAATTATCATTGTAAGCAAGTGGGCCCCATGCTCTATACAAATTCTGGAGCAACGCATTCATATAACACGTATTGCCCAAATTGTTCAGCCCACACGAATCTACAGCGCCATCAGCATCATCTATATTAACGGCATAGTCTCCCGCCAGCCAATGCCCAATTTTAGCATCTTTAAATGGATTCAGAACAAAATCAAAAATACCCGCCTGAGCTGGCACTATAGATAAAAAGAAAACAAACAAAAATGCCCTGCAAAAATTTTTCATGTTTTTTATATTTTTTTAATAAATTCACGACATTTTTAAGCCTAGGGTTTTAACCATAGGCTCAGTCAAAGCATTCACAACATCGCGCAATTGCACGCCACAAGATGCTTTAACTAAAACCAAAGAGACCCCCTTACTTAAAAAAGCGCTCAAGATCTTTTGAGCTTCACGATAATCCTGCGCAAAAACGATTTCTATGTTTGATGGCTTGGATCCTGGATCCCTACTACGCCCAAGTGGCTCCGAAGGGCAGGCGAGTCCAGGATGACAAGAAATTGATGGCGCAGTCTGAGCAATATAACGGGCAAGCGGCCCGACAAGAATCAAGACATTTATGCCTGAATGTCTTGTTAAAAACCGCCCAATTTGACGGTGCCAGTACACTTCTTTTTCTCCAAGTTCAAGCATATCCCCAAGAACCGCAATCTTTGTTGCGCCATGAGCTTCCATCTGATTAAACGCCTTAAGCGCAGCCTTCATACTTGTTGGATTTGCATTGTAACAATCACTGATAATAGACCCAGAATAATCTTTAAGTTTACGTTTTTCAAAACGATGCTCAAAACCTGGATACTGCTCGATTCCCGCAACAACATACGGTACTGGCACCTTCAACAAATATGCAAGCGTTGCAGCAGCAAGTGCATTATTAACCATGCCCGCATGGTTACCCGGCAACGTTACCGGAACTTTTTGGTCATATAATTTCAAATTAAATTTTGTACACAAATTACCATCAGCATCAGTAATTACTTCTACCTTGCGCGCTTGCACCTGATTCTTCATCTTGAAACCAAACTTGGCCACCGGATGCACATATGACACGGCAGATAAAACAGACTGATCGCCAAATACGACACCAATATGAGTTGACGTAAAATTTTTAAAAATCAAACGCTTTTCAGCCGCCGTTTCTTCAATAGAACCAAGCCCCTGAGCATGAGCGTAAGAAATACACGTAATAAGTGCTATATCCGGACGTAAAATATCGGCCAACTGTGCCATTTCGCCTTTAGTGCTAATACCCAGTTCAAACACGGCAAACTTATCCTGCATGCTCACATTCAAAATATTAATAGGCAAACTAATCGTCGTATTTAAATTTTTAGGAGAAACAAACGCTTGTATATCTGCCTTTTTTAATATAAACCCGAGCATCTCTTTAGTTGATGTTTTACCCAGCGAACCGGTAATTCCAACAAACGGTATTTTGAGAATATCTCGCCATGCTTTAGCTAAATTTACCAATGTTTTGTACGTATCAGGAACAAGAATTACCAATGTTCCATCAAGCGCTTTTTCTGAATCAACAGAATATAAATCACTCACAATTACGGCTCGAGCTCCAGCAGTAAGAACATTCCCAACAAAACTATGCCCGTCAACACGCTGGCCCTTAAGTGCAAAAAAAACCTGTCCCGTTTTAAATTCACGGCTATCGATAGCACATTTATATTCTTTAGGAGCGCTCGCCCTAAGAGAGGCTCGCCCTGAGCTTGTCGAAGGGTCGAAGGGCTCATGCTTATCTATCAAGCTATCAAGACTCTCAAGCTCAACAAGTTTCTTATTTTTAACAACATAAAAAACAGCATTTTTTACATGCGCAAGCAAATTACGACTTAATAACATAATTATTTTTTCCCATTATTACACAGTCATTACTACGATTCTTATAATGCGTAAGCAAAAAAATGCCGTTTTTAAGATACTTTGTCAATACAAGACTTTACGCGGCTTGCTCCCTTGGGCCGGCGCAAGATATCCATCCACCTCAAGCCGCTCAATGATACGCGCAGACCGGTTAAAACCAATTCTATACTGCCTTTGTAAAGACGATATCGATACTTCTTCAACTGTTTTTAAAAATTCAAGCACCTCAGGATAGAGCTCTTCTTCAAGCTGTTCACTGTGCTGCCCCCCCGTACTTGTACGCAGAACATCCTGTAAATCTAAATACTCAGGCGCCCCCTGCAGCTTAAGATGCGCCGTGAGCGCTTCTATCTCTTTACTTGCAATATACGCACCGTGTATACGCGTCAATATTGGTGAGGCCGAATTCTTAAATAACATATCACCGTTCCCCAATAACCGGTCAGCACCCTGTTGATCAAGTATCGTACGCGAATCTACTTTTGAGGAAACCCTAAACGCAATCCGGCTCGGGAAATTTACTTTAATTAACCCGGTCACAACGTCAACAGATGGCCTTTGGGTAGCCACAATCATATGAATACCAGCCGCACGGGCAAGCTGTGCAATGCGCACAATACACATTTCTACATCACGACCGGCCACCATCATCAAGTCAGCAAGCTCATCAATAACCACAACAATATATGGCATTTTTTCATGCTCCTGATATTCCAACAAATTACGAGCACCGATAGCTGCCATTTTTTTATAACGGTCTTCCATCTCTTGCACCACCCATTTGAGCACACTCGTTGCATGCACCGGATTTGTAATTACCGGAAATAATAGATGCGGGATATCAGCATAAAGCGCAAATTCTAAACGCTTAGGATCGATTAAAATTAATTTCATCTGTTCAGGCGTGCGCGCACACAACAAACTCGAAACCATCGCATTAAGCCCGACAGATTTACCAGAACCCGTTGACCCACCAATAAGTAAATGTGGCATGCTCACCAAATCTTCTATTACTGGGGTCCCAACCGTATCAACACCCAACGCTATTGGCAACCCAGCACTCGTTTGCATAAAATTTTTCGTTGCAACAACATCAGAAAATAAAACCTGCTCACGAATTTTATTGGCGATCTCAAACCCAATTGCATTTTTGCCCGGGATCGGCGCGAGCGTACGCATGCTAATAGCTGCAAGCGCCATGGCCAAATCATCTTCCAGTGCTGTTATTTTACTAATCTTACTATCAATCTCAGGCTGATACTCAAACATCGTAATAAGTGGTCCAGGCTTTATCTGGTTCACAATGCCCTTAATACCAAAATGCTGTAATTTTTCTTCAAGCTTTTTGCCCTGAGCTATCGCATCCTGGCTCACCTGACGCAACTTGTTTGCATGTTCTTGTGATTTAAACATATTAAGCGATGGCAATTTAAATAAACGTTTATTTTTTTTCGCACCAACTTTTATATTCCCAATAGCACCCAGCACCTGCACAAGATCTCGCACAAGCTTTTCACGGTCATTCACAAACTCAAACGGCGCATCTAAGTCGCCGGAACTGGCGCCCTGCACAGTACTCGTGTTTAACGTAATATCTGCAAACTGTTGCCAAAAAGCCAAATCGACAGTTTCTCGCGCGCCAGCATCACGCTCATCAAGATTTTGTGTTTTATTACCAAGCACATGCACGCCGATATCGACGGCCCCACGTATATCATGTATATTTCGCGTATCTTGCACATTTTTTTCAGATACAGCCGAAGCACCAGCAACGTTTGTTTGTTCGCGTTTTTTGAAAGCAATATTACGCAAACTCCGGCCAAAAAAGCACAAACCAGCCCATATATTTCGCGCTATAAAACGCACAAAGCATACAAAATCTTTTACCAAAGAACGTCTGAGTAAAAACGCAACACATATCCAAAAAAACGCCCACAAAAATATCGCCCCACCAAAATACCCAAAAAAGGGAACAATCACTTGAGCCACATAACTCCCAATAACCCCCCCAGGATAGCTACGCGTAAAATCAACATTATAAAGAGCACAAAGCACCGCGCTGCAAATTGCCAAGCTGGGCATAAAAACTATACTTTTTCTCAAGTAAACTTCACGATCAAAACCCCACCCTGTCATCCCAGCCGCAAACTGAGACCCATCATCCTGTCCACGAGCCCCCATTAAGCGCGCATCGTCCTGCTCTGGCCGAGCGTGCCCGCACAGCAAAACTACTGACGGCACCACAAGACACGCAAGCACCATATATACAGAAGACCCAAATAAATATAATAAAATCGCAGATAATTGCGCGCCGAAAAAACCTGCTAGATTCGCAACAGAATCGTGCCCACTATTATAAGAAAATAATGTCGCATCAAGCGGGTTATAACTAAAAACAGCTAAAATAAAAAATAACGAAACTGCAGAGAGCAACACGCCATAAACTTCGGCCCGATACGCGACATATTTTTTGGTTTTTGATGTTTTTAATGTTTTTGAATTTATTGTTGAAAAACGATTATACTTCTTTTGTCCCCACATCTCTGGTTCCCCTTCTTTTATTA
>JBDRBF010000030.1:0-7310 GCA_043822925.1 bacterium | reverse complement strand
TGACCAAGCTCATTCAAAAATCTAAAAAGCCTTTCTAGTGAAAAACCAGAAAGTCTACCACTTATCAAAGCTGAAATTTTTGGCTGATCAATTCCAAGAAGGAGCGCTGCTTCTTTTTGAGTAAGTTTTTGCTTCTTGATAACAAAATTGATTTGTCTGGCTAGTTCAGCTTTAGCCAAAGCTTCTTCTGGATTTGGTAAACCTAAATCTGCAAAAACATTCCCGCTACTTTGTTCAAATTTTTTCTTCATTATTTAAATCCTTATATACTTCTTGTGCTTCTTTAAGTCTTTTTTCAACCAAGTCCATTTCTCGTTTTGGTGTTTCAATCCCTTGCTTTGATTTCTTTTGAAATGCGTGCAAAACAAATACGCATTTTGGCATTTTTACTGTATAAACAACACGAAAAGTTCCGGATTCATCACTTTCAATTATTTCCAGCACACCTGCTCCACCAAAACCTTTCAGTACTTTACTATGCACCCCACGTTCACCCTTTTGGGCAAGATGTAATGCATAACCAACACCACTTTTAACTTCATCGGGAAATTCACGAAGATCTTCTTTACTTGATCCTATCCAGATTAAAGGTTTTCGCTTCATATGCTCCTTTTCTATATAAACTTATATGCTAAATATAGCATATTTATTTACCGATGCACAACGGCCAACGCTAAAATACCCATATAAACCGTCACATCAAAATCACTCTAAGTGCAAAGTCGTTTTTACACTTAGAGGCTCCAAATGTAAAACGTGCTTTACACTTAGAATAAAAATTACAAGTAAAATCAAAAAAACCCCGCTTATGTTTTCATATAGAATTTTTTAAAAAAACATCAAAACATCGTTGATTTAATATATTCTGGCGATATATTTCTATTCAAAATGATACAGGTGGCTATGGCCCCAGGCTTGACCAACCGTCTTCGTCAAGACTACGACGAGTCAAGAGGCTACGCCGGGCAAACTTTGAATCCCAGCCCTTCGACAAGCTTACTCCTACGCCAAGGCTACGGTGCACTGGCAGAGGGAGCACAGTTCAGAACGGCAATTTTAACGATACACATAACAAGACCAACAGGAAAAACGATGAGCATGCACACGCCAACACAAAATTCACCAATAAACGCAGTACCTACATTTAATCTCTGCTATAGCCACGTCTATGACCCAATCTATGAAACGTCATACGACACAAGCTTTATCTTTAATGACCAAAACGATGATGACGATCAAGAAGAAAACGCAGCTCTTGATGATTGGGATATCTAAGAAAAAACACAGATCGCCAGGTGTTTTGCCTGGCGATCTATAAAATCTACAATTATTACTTTACGTTACTTGCCTTTGGCTGGACTAGAAGACAAAGAAGACAGGAAATACTTCAAATCGTCGTCACTAAATCTAAGACCACCACCCCAGAATGGGTTAGCATTTTGTTTACTATAAATATCGTCTACACCAAACGTCGTGTACAAATTCTTCAAGAAGAATACTCTATTTAACCATTTAACGTGTGGACGTGAATCATCCAGACGGTTCGTGCCACTAAAATCAAACGCTTCAAGCGACGTTATCCAATGGAAGCTATCCAACTTAAGCGGGACATAATAATCAGCGCCTACGCCAAATGTATTCTCAAATAAGCCTATTCTTAACGCAAGCCGTTCAAAACGCTTACCAAACTGTAAACCAAAGAGCATCGCGTTCTTTGTTCTTACTGTTTTTTCAACACGATCCGGAAATCTTAGCTGTCTGTCAGCAGTTAACCCAAGATCAGATGCTGTTAAATAATTACCATTTTTATCGTAACGTTTCTTATCTATAACTTCACGAGAAATACTGCCATGCTCGTCAACAGCTAACTGTACCGTATAAAAACAATCAGCATTTGGACGAAGTTTAAGATCAAAATAACCTTTAGAATTAGAATTGCGCAACATACTTTCTGAATGCATATCAATATCAAGACGCAGGCGCTGTGTTTTAGTTACGTATTCTTTTAGGCCACGAATTGTCTTCTTAAGATCACTATATGTTTCATCTTCATTAATTAACTTACCAACAGTCCCCTTACCCGTATTAATTTTTTCCATAACTTGACTCGCTTCTTTAAACGTATCACGAGCCTGCACAGCTGTGTCATCAATAGTTTCAAATGCCGTCGTAATTTTTTTGCCAGCCGTATCAACAGTGCCTCCAATCTTATCAGCATTTTTTGTAAACGAATCAGAAATATCATGAACATCTTTGGTGATCGCTGGAACACCATCTTTGAGACTTCTAGACGTTGCCTGGAAATTCTCAATTAAATCGTTTATTCTGGCTTCGTTATTTTTCATGGTTCTTTGCATTACTTCAGAGAAATCCGCAAGTCTTTCTGACGCAACAGCTATAGAGTTAAGCGCAAGGTGCATATTTTGCTCGCCTTTTCTGGTCGCAAAAACGTTCTTAACAGATGTGGTAATCTCCTGAAATCCAACAGCTATATCTCTAAACCGATCTAAAAGCTCACCAACACTTGTTGGCGTTTTGCCTGGCATAGAAAGTGTACTTCCTGGTAGTAATAACCCCGTCGATGGATCACCTGGATCAATTTCTATACTCTTGGCACCAATCAAACCCTCTTGAATGATCATAGCAAAAGCATTTTGAGCTAACTTGTTTTTTCTGTGCACCATTAAAATAACTTCTGCTTTACCATTCGGCAAAAGATGAATCTCTTCAACCCAACCGACTTCAACACCCGCTATTCTAACCAACGATTTTGCAGCGACACCACTTGTATCATCAAAATATGCTTTATACTTATGGTAATTCTCTTTATCAAGGCGCAAAACCCTAACATTGACGCTTAAATAAATAAAAATACCGATTGCTGCGACAATAAACAGCCCAACACGTGTTTCAGTCTTCACACAACATCCTATTTTTTTAAACAATTATTAATGTATAACAATATTTTAAAGCCAATATGCCCGCACAATTTTAAACGGAGCTTTTGTATTTAAATTTTTAACATTTTCTTTATCTTCTTTTTGCTGAGCAGCATTATCTGAACTCTTCTCCTGCTCCTTCTTCACTTTTTTTATAATAACTAACAATCGCTGCTCTACCTGTCCAACTTTCCCACAAGATAGCACAGAATAGACTGTAGGCTCAAATTGTTTAGAAAAAATACCAAGAATATTACTCAGAAACTTAGGTTTTTCGTCATACAATACCTGTATATTTTTCCAATTTGCATCCCAATTATTACCCCACCCCTTATCAAAAGAATCTATTACTTGTTTAAATTTTGGCTCCATCACTTTATCATCATCAGCACGCGGCCTGCGCAAACCCAAAATAGCACAAAGTGAATCAGAAAAAAATAACGGTTCGATCTCTGCTTTTTCTGTCCAAATCGTAAAAATATCTTGAATCGTCAAATCAATATTCGGAACAGCTGGATCTTTTTTCCATTCACTTTTTACCTGTGGTATTTTTGGAGGAGAATAAAAAATATCGATATTATCAAACCCAGCGATTTTATTTAACTCAGATATATCATTGAGTTTTTTTGCCCGCGCTGCCAAATACTCAGTTAATCTTTTTTCTATTTCGCCTGCTTTAAACTTTCCCTTCATTTCCAAACCCTTAAGCAAAGCCTCATATTCCGGCTTAAACTTCTGGTTTTCAAAATCAAAGGCTTCATTAATATTTATTTTTCCATTTTCGCACGATATACATACTTTTATCTGTCCATTAACCCCATCAAAAGGCTCTTTGATATTAAAGACCTGCCACCGATTCATATAAGGCAAAACAGTACGCAAAAATTTTTGCTCTGGCGTATCTTTTTTGTCTGTTCCAGATTGAGTAGACTGAACAGGAACTTGAGCATCTTTTTCTTTTTTATCTACTTCAGAAATAGCAAGTTGTGCAATCGCTATTTGAACACCACTCAACACAAGCATTTCTGCTTTTTCACGATCGACCATCGTACGAATAAAACTCGACCCAATCCAAACACTTCTGAGTAATTGATGCGTTAAAACAAGTAAAAGCGATACCATAATGAGCGAAACTATTGCGATAAACCCAGCTTTTTTTTTATTCATCGAACACCCCCAGAACCATGAACATTGGACACCCCAGGGACTTTCACTTCGCCACTAATTACTAAATCAGGCGAAGCTTCACTTGCTACTGGTGCACCCCCAGAAGCAGACACTTGCCCCTGCTTGTCTTTTTTACCTTTCTTTTCAAGCTCAGTAGGATAAGAAAGAACCGGAATAATAACCTGAAACGATTGCGTCGCCGATAAATCATCACTCCAAAATACAACGGTTAATTCTATTCTTTGCGGAACAACGCCTTTAGTTTCAGGTCTATCGCCCCACGTAAAAAAACGCAACTCTTCAGGCTCTTTATTTTCTTTAGATACTTGCTTGCCATCTTTTTTATCAGGCTGCTTAAGTGTTACATACTCAATGTGCATGCTTTTAAGCCCTTCAGCAACAACATGGCTTGATATAGAACTTATTTTTTGCTTATCAAGTTCAAATTCATCAACCTTCATCTTTACATTTTTTAAATCTGACGTCTCCCGCCGAAATAACTTGTAGCAAATATTATCGCCCTTACTCTTAGGCTTATCAACAACAAGCTCATACATAACACGCACAATGCGAACTTTTTTTTGCCCATACACCTGCAAGGCATCTGTCGTAATAAATGTAACATTTTTAAATAATTCGTAGCGTTTTTTATTTATACGAACCGTATCACCTTCTTTAATAACCCCTAAAAAAAACTTTTTTCGTACTTCCAATTTTTTCGCATCAACATCTGCTTGTTCTTTAGAGCTTAACTGTTTATTAGGATCAACTTGTTCTTCTTTATCTTCTTTATCTTCAGGAGCTTCTTTCTCTCCAGGCTTTTTTGGATTTTTGGATTTAATCTTTTTATGAATTTCCGGAATAAATGCCGTCGTAAAATCACGCTCTATCTGATTAAAAAGTAAACATGCACGACGATTGGTTACCATCATACCCCTACTTCTATCAATATATCTCATAAGAGCATGATAACTCTGCATCAAACCCATAACAATAAAGCTCGACAATGACATTGCAATCAAGAGTTCTATAAGCGTAAACGAGCGCTTATTTTTGCTTTTTATTCGCATCTGGCTCTTTCCTCAGCAGTGTAATCATTTTCATCTGCCGTGTTCCTGCGCTACTCTTCCACGTTCCATCTGCATAAAAAATTTTCACCAAATCTTTTAACTTGTATAGCTCTGACTTCACTGCAATTTCAGGGCTTTCAGTAACAACTGTAAGTTCCGGAACTCCCGGATCATCAAACTTCGTCACAACACGCTTAGTTACCTGTTCTGGATATAAACAAGCTTTATATACAAATTGTTTAACCAAAAAAATACGCTCTATCTCTTCCCGATCTTTCATAATGTGAAAGAGTGACTTGATTTGTAAATCATTTAATACAAAAACAGACGACACTAAAATCACTATCGCGATTACAACCTCAATTAATGTAAATCCAGGGCAACGGTTCATGTTATCTCTCTGATTTAACGTGCCCATCAAAAAACTCAAACTGTCCAATAAATGGCGACATTCTAAAACTTGCTTTAGAAACTTCACCCTGATACTGACGTGTCATGTGAACAATAACCTCTTGCACCAACCCGTCAGCTATAACATAGCAAAAGCTCTCATTTTTATTGTCAACCATCATCTCTTTTTTACCCCAGTACACCCCATCGAGCGTAATATATTCTGATAACATATGCTTTGTATCAAAATAACCACACGAGGACCATTCATAAAACTTTTTTGCCGGATTTTCTGGATCAATTTTCTCTTCTTCCACAATGATCGTGCGTGGCGCTCTAAATTTTAATCGATACGGCTTTTGATTTGAAATCGCTTCTTGCCGAGCAAACAAAACTAAATTATTCAGATCGTCCAAAATATTGGGCCATTCGGCCGACGGGGAACGACGGTTCATGCGTGGCAAAATGACGGTTGCCATGAGTCCTAAAACAACTACAACAACCATCATTTCTATTAACGTAAACGCTTGTGAAGTTTTTCTCACAAACACAAATTATGCTCCAGTATGAAGCCACTTTGTTTTATCATCACCAGCATCATCATCACCATGTGAAATTATCTCATAAAGCTTATAGCCAAACTCTTTATATTCTACTGGTGGCTTATTATAAATAAAATCATTATCCCAAGCATCTTTGGGCGCTTCTTTTTGGCCTTCCAAGTAAGGACCTCGCCATTTTGGACTACTGCTAACATTGTGAACCAATGCTTCTAAATTTGCTGGGATACTTCCAATATCCATTTGATATTCAACAATAGCACCTTTTAATGCTTGCAAAGTTGTTTGCGTGGAACTCTGTCTTCCTCTAAATAATAACTTCATAGCACCAGGACCGACAAGAGCAGCCATCATGCCAATAACGACCACAACTATCATAATTTCTATCAACGTAAACGCACTACTATTGCGTGCTATTTCCATAAAGGTCTCCCATAAAAAAGAATAATAAACTAAACACCAGCCATATTCCCCATTTTCATAATAGGTAAAAAGATCGAAAGAATTATAAATCCAACAATTACACCCATCACAACCGTCATGATTGGCGTAATCGACGCAGTTAAATTATCAGTAATTTCCATCAACTCCGTATCATAATCTTTCCCGACACTCAAAAGCATGGACGCCAATTTCCCCGACTCTTCACCAGTATTAATCATGTAACTCGCTATCTTTGGAAAAATTCCCGTTTCAGTTAAATACCGGGCAATTTTACCTTCTTTAATAATTTTGTCACGCGCAAGCCGTAATTTTTGGACAAGAACTTCGTTTTCAACAATAGAACACACGATATCGAGCGCTTCAGTAAGATTCACGCCACTATCAATTAATAACCCAAGCGTTTTTGTAAACTGCACAACTGCTTTTGTCCGAGAAAAATAAGCTGTAACGGGGAATTTTAAAAACATAGAATCAATCGTATACTTGCCCTTGGGCGTCGCCTTCCAATAAAGAAATGCTACCAAAAACCCAAGAAAAACAACCGAAAGAAGCACAAAATTATGAAGTAAAAGATCTGACGCGAAAACCAAAATCTTTGTTGGTAATGGGAGCTCTTGTTTCATCTTGGTAAAAATTCCCATCAGACGTGGGACTAAAAATGTTAAAAGCCCAATAACAACAACAATACAAAAAGAAATCATCATAATGGGATAGGACATCGCTTTTTTTACTTTTTTTGT
>JBDRBF010000029.1:0-14885 GCA_043822925.1 bacterium | reverse complement strand
GGCGGCCCTCCGGGGGCTTCACCCTCCTCTCCATCTGGAGCATGGCGACAATGTTAATGTACAAATTTATGGGGTTTTGTAATAAGAAAGTTGTGTATTACCAATGATGGCAAAATCTATCTTAGATTAGGGTAAAAATGGTCTTGACGAAGGGGTGCACTTTACTTTTTGTTGTTCTTCTGTAAGCTTTTTTATTTCATTTTCTATTCCAAAAATTGATCCCTCCAGGAAACCCTTAAATATTAAAAAGTTAATAGGTGTTATGTTTTCATTATTTTTATTAAAAATCTCTATCCATTTATCAGGGGCTTCTGCTGCTTGTTTTATTTTAGAAAAATTATGGAAATATTCTTCGACGGCTTCTTTTTTTTTTATTAAATCAGTGCTAGCAGCTTCTTTTTGATTTTTTTTTAATTCGGTTTCTAAATTTGTTATTAAAGTGTCGCTTTCTTCCTTTAATTTTGTTATTTCTTTCCAGGTGTCAGATTTTTCCAGGTAGTCTCCAAACTGTTCTTCTCCGTTAGTTTTTAGGTCTGTGTAGATTTTGGGGATGGATTCTTTTAAATCAGATAAAGATTTGGCGATGGAGCCTATTGTTTTTATATTAAAATAAAGGATCTTTCCCCCCATTTTTTCCTCTATCTTTCCCTCTTCTTCTGTTTTTTTCTGTTGCATGCTGTAACAGTTAAAGCTCGTGCAGGAAAAAATAAAAAGAGCAGAGAGAAGAGTAAACAGGGGGAGTATTTTTTTGTCGCGTGTTTTTTCCATAATAGGCTCCTGGTAAAAAATAGGGCATATAAATTACTGGCTTTGGTTGCGTGTTTATTGGTGTCTGGATACAAGTATGCAAAAAGTGCGCAGGGTTGCGCAAGCGTTTTGGTGAAAGATCGGGGGGATGATTAGCGCAAGGCTTTAAAAGAACGCGTTAGGATTACAGGTGGGATGGCGAGTTCAGGATGACAATGCCTATTCTGGCAATAATGGGCTATCTGGTTTTAGGTCCATAAGAAATTTGTCGCACGGCATGCATAAGATGTTATTGATCATGAGCTGTTCGTGCCCACGGTAAAGAAGAAGGCCTTTTGCCATTGGATAATCTTCCAAGAATGCTTCAAGTGGTTTAATATCGACTGAGTGAACTTTTTTCGCATTTTTTATTTCGATTGCCCAAAACCCGAGCGGGCCGTACACAATAACATCGACTTCCAGTCCTGACCGTGTACGCCAAAAGGCTAAGTCGTGATTTTCTGTACTGTAGTCGTTCCAGGTTTTTAGGTGTTGCACAATGAGTCCCTCAAGTGCGGCTCCCTCAATCTCTTCTACTTTATCCAGTATTCCCTTGGGTCGCAGGGCTCTAAAAACACCAGAATCGAACAGATAAAACTTAGGATGGGAACTGAGATCGCGCTTTGCGCGTTTGGTAAAAACAGGAAGACTGTAGGTTAAGAGTAGTTCATCTAAAATTTCGATATAGTTTTCTACTGTTTTTCTTTTAACTTCGCATTCTCTGGATATATTCGTGACGTTAAGTGTTGATGCATGTGAAAAGCTGATAACTTCTAAAAAGCGGGAAAAGCTTTCCAGGTTTCTTACAAGGCCTTCGGCCTGTATTTCTTCTTTTAGATAAAGCCCAACATATGCCTGTAGTGCGCTCGCAGGATCTTGTGCCTCCATAAGAACGGGAAGCATGCCGATTTGTAGTGCCTTTTCTAGAGAAAAAAGGCTGCCGAGTTCTGCAGCCATAAATGGGTGGAGTTGTTTTTTGAGCGCTCGTCCGGCAAGCAAGTCCCCTTGCATTTGTTTGAGTTTGCGTGAGCTTGAGCCGGTTAGAATATATTGCACTGTTTTGTCCTTTTCTATAAGTGCATGTACGACACTCGAAAGCGAAGGTACTTTTTGTACTTCATCGATGACGACTGTTTTTTTGTTTGGGTTTGCTTCAACAAACTCAAATAGGCGTTCTGGCCGTGCGCTGAAACTGCGGAGTGTTTCTGGATTCAGAAGATCTATCCAGAGTGCATTGTGATAGCACGCTTTAACGAGGGTTGATTTTCCGGTCCCGCGCGGGCCAAAAAGAAAGAAGCTTTGGGTTGGTTTGTTAAAAAAACGTTTAATAAAATTCATAGTGGTTCCTCGTTAAGATTTACATATTGGCATCGCTAATGCCATTTTGAGTCTCATTATGGCATCAGCGATGCCATTTTGCAATAAATGCGAGATAAAGGCTTTTCATCCTGGGCTCAATCCAGGATGAAAAGCTAATAATACCCAATAATAGAAAACTTGGTGGTAGGCGGGTTTTGTGTGCAAAAAACAGGGCTCTTGACTATTTTTCCCTCTATCGGCCTAAACTAGTTAAGAAATACGTACAAAAAGGGGAGAAGCTAATTTTAGGGGGGGGACTCGTGAAAAAGTTAAAAGGGGCTTTATTTCTCACGTGTTTAGGGGCGTTTTTTTGGCTGTTTTTTAGTCAAAGGTCACAAGCTTTTTCTATTGATCAAATGAAAACGGTACATTCTGGTCAAATGGATCCGGAAAAGATAAAAGAATTGGTCAAAAAAGATGGCGTTGAAAAATGTTTTACGCCTCTTGTTCGTGCGCCGTTTAAATATGAAACAATTGAAACAGATCCATTATATTTGCAGTGTGTGGCGCGCGATACACTTGAGTATATAAATAGGTTTCAGGCAACACATAAGCATGTGTTTGCCCCGCGTTTATTTAGTCAGCGTTATTTTGGTGAAAGTAATGTGAAAAAAACGCTTGAGTTTATAATAAAAGCGATCGAAAACGATAAGAAAAAAGGCAAATTCAGGATTAATGACCCTGATTTTATTGCTAGAAATTTTTCGTGTATAAAGTGGTCCGGCGATTATGAAACGGCGCTTAAACGTAACGATATTTTTTTTCGGCCGGGTAAAATACGTCTTACTCAATACGCTGTATTCCAGTTTCCTGGACGTTATGAAAAAACAAAAGAATTTTGTAAGCCGCTTATGAGTTTGCCATTTTATGATGACGAACTTAAAGTTGTACGCTCAGGCGTGCTTGCGTGGCTTACTGAGGCTGGGTATAAAGATGCCCTCATGCAAGGTACTGTTTTTGTTAAAATGTCTGGTAATCCTGTTGGTAAAACGGTACAAAATGGTCCAAATAATGCAATCAAAGCCTTTCGGTTGCACTTGCCCCAAAAAATGAGCGCATATAAAACAATGAAAGATAGTGAAAAAGTTTTTTATTTTTGTGAAATTAAGGGTAACCAGTTTAAAGAACTTTATACCCATTGTATCCAGCGCAAGGGCATTGTCTTTGCTGGTGATATTTATAATATTGGTATCGGTAAAATTATTGCGCTTTCGTATCTTAATCCCAAAACAAAAAAGCCTGAAATGCGCCTTGGCGTTATGGCTGATACTGGCGGTGCATTTGTGAAGAACTTGTATAAGCTTGATTATTTTGCAGGTATTTTTTCTAGCCGGGAAGATTTTAGAAAATCTATGGGGAATTTGCCTACGGTTACAGATGCCTATATCTTGTATAAAAAGTGACCCTCCTGCGCTCTTCGCCTGACGGCTTGTAGCTACGGAGGGCAGGCAAATTTTTTAGCAAGAGTGAGCCCATGATAGATTATATTTCCGGAACAATTACAGAGCTGCGAGACAAGTTTATTATTGTCGAAGTCGGGGCTTTTGGGATGGCATTGCAGGTGCCTAATACTCAGGGTTTGGCTGTAGGTACTTTAAAAAAACTGTACGTTTATTCTCACTGGAACGCTGAAAATGGACCATCTTTTTTTGGGTTTCAGACAGAGCTTGAGCGTAAAATTTTCTTATTAATTATTACGTGTTCAAAAATTGGGCCGTCTATAGCCACTGGTATTTTGTCTCAGTTTTCACCTTCGCAATTTTTAGAGATTGTGACGATGCATGATGAAAAAAAATTAAGCACTGTTTCTGGTGTTGGCGAGAAAAAAGCTGAACAGATTATTGTGCAGCTTAAACACAAAGTACAAAAAATGCTTTCTACTGGTCAGATTATTGCAGACACTCAAGAGAATTTTGTACAGTGGCAAAATGTTGGCGACGTACTTGCTACGCTTAATTATTCAAATCAGGAAGTTTCTAAAGCAATGGCGCACTTGACTGAGAAATACCGGGGCCAAAATTGTGGCTTGGACCAATTAATTCGGTCTGCGCTTTCGTTTCTTTCTGGCAACGCTCTATAGATGTATTTTTTTAGTATTAGATTTTGTTTGAGAAGTATAGGGGACAATGTTGTCCCCTATTTTGTTTCAAGAGATTAATTAATGGGTGTAAGATGTCCGCCGGTAACTATGCTGATGCCCCCTGAGAAACCAAGAGGTAAGCCGAAAATTAGTATGCCGCCTGGAACATTTGAAAATGGAACATAGGTGATATTTGCTAAGCCCATTCGTAAGTCTATTCCTACGCCAAGACGAATGGCTTTTTTTATATTGTAAAAATCAGGATCTGTGTTGACTAAAAAAATGCAGTCAATATTAACAGCGAGGACAAATTTGAAGCCAAAGGTGTTTATCTGAGCTTTGTAGTTTTTTAATTTGGCATTATTGTTTTGATCGCTAAAAATAATCCAAAAATCTGGACTTATTGTTCCAGCGATAAAAGTAAAATTTGGATCAATGGCGGAAGCACAACCGGTAACATTATATTTAGAAAGCGTTTGGTTTATTATTTCGTGTTTGTTTATAAAGCTTTGGATATCTTGTTGAGAATTTATGGGCGTGTTTTTTTCTAGATTTGATGCAGTAATAGTTGAAAGCTCTTGTGGATTGAATGGGCGAAGGTTTTGAACCGAGCTTGATTGATGAGCAGTAAGTGTGGCGCCATAAGCAAGAGATAAAAGTAGGGCATATTTGAGCAAGCTGGTCTTTTTCATAAAACGTGCTTTCGTAATGAGATTATATTATAGAAATCGAACTAAAGACTATGTTGCCTAAAGTTTTGTGCGTCGAGTTTAGAATGTGCTTGTTTTTTTGTCAATATAGTTACCTTAAGGGTGTTTTTAGCCTGCTTTGTTTTTTAAGTTTTGGGTTTTATTGAAAAATGTTCTAGCTTTTACTTATGGTCTTAGTTGGAATAAAGCAAAGTTATTAAAGTTTTTAGGTTTTAACGTAGAGTTTTGTAGGGCAATAAATGGGTAAAAGTTTTAAAAAAGCGTTCTCTCTTATCGAATTAATGGTAGTTTTGGCTGTTTTTGTTGCACTCTGTGCTTTGGTTGCACCTTTATTTATTAAATCACCAGATTATATGCTTAATTCTGAGTTAAATAAGCTTGTTATTGGTTTTTTATACGTTCAGCAAAAAGCCATGGCTTCTGGGCAGACTCAAAAAATTACGTTTGATGTAAGCCAAAATGCGTATTCGTATATTGGGCTTGGGGGTAAAACGTGTATAAATAAGCTCAGTGACCCTATAAATATTGGGTTTATTGATACGGTAAAGGGTCCCCCGGCAAGTCCAAACCAAATAATTAGCCAGGCTGTAACTTTTCAGTCAAACTCTCAGGAGAATTGGGGTGTTTCTTGTGCAATATGCTTACCCGATGGCAAAATGTCCCCCGGTACTGTATATTTAACTGATAAGCATAAGAAATTTATGGGGGCAGTTACTTGTTCTGTGTCGCCTGTTGCCTGTGTGAGAAAGTATCGTTGGGGTACTGGGAAGTGGGAAATAATGGGACTGGAATAATAAGAAATAGGATGGATCCCAGATCCCTACTACGCCCAGGTGGCTACGAAGGGCTGGCAAGTCTGGGATGACAAAACATGAGAAAAGTACTCGAAAATATAGTTATATTTTTTATCATAAGCATAATTACGGCATTTTTTGTGTTGCAAACAAATAACCGTATTCAAAATGCTATGACGAGAAAAATTCTTACTTATTTACAAACAAAATGGAATGCACAAATTATTGTTCAAGAAGCACGCATAAATTTTATTACCAGAAACTTAGAGTTTGAAAATGGGATAATTAAGTCAGGTAAGCAAAATTGTGATTGGGGATTTTCTAAAGCATATATTCATATTTCTTTATTTGATTTGTTTTTCAAAAAACAGTTAACGCTAAGTTTGACGTTTAATGATGGCAAGATTATAACAGGCTATTCGAATAGTGGGCTTGATATTATTACCCATTTTGGGGACATTTTTAATACAGATTCTCAGGGACTGAAAGTTGTATGTGCATCGATAGCTGTTCATAATATTAATGTGCAAGCGAATATTGTTACAGGGCAAGAGAGTATACAAAAAAATAAAACAGTAGCATTTGATTGTGTCGGTGATTTTATTTTGCGTCGTTTAGATTCTAAGCTGTCACAAAGTTCTCCAGAATGGCGTGGATCTTTAGTTTCTAAGCGGGGTGATGTTTTTCTTAATGGCAAAAAACTTATTGCTGATTTAGCTGGAAATAATAATTTTCACAAATTGGATCTCGATCAGACATGGACCGTTACGATTGCTGACCGTTTTACGCATATTGTACAACAAAAAGAACAAGCTGTGACAAAAGATCGGGCATCTTTAGAGCCTCTTGTTTTAGAGCCTCTTGATCCTAAAAAAGATACACATGTACTTAATGGTTCTTGGGGTAATAATTGTCCTAAATTTCGGCTTTCCAGCCGGGATCTTGATATTTCTGTCGCTTTCCAGAAAGATATTATTAATATCTCTGGATCTATGCCGGTTGCGCTTATCTATCGTGCGTATGCACTTTTAAACAATATAGACGAAACGCCAGCGAAAGATTTTGGGGGTGTTTGTTCTATTACGTGTGATATTCAAAGAGCGTGTGATGTTTTTACAGCGCACGCAGATGTGTATCTTAAAAAGATACGTTATGGGTGTTTTTCTTTGCCTTTAGTTGGGTTGAATGGGATATCTGTAAATGGTGACACTATTTCTTCACGTGTTACGGCTGTTTATAAGCCGGGGCTAGCGTGCACAGGTAAATTTAATTGGAACAGAAAAAAAGATGAACAATCGCTTATTTTATCAAACAATGCACCATTAAACTTTTTTGGAGACCAAGGGAAAAAAGCGTCATCATGGGAGATTGGTCCTAAAAAAGTGAGCGTTCAGGTAATGAGAAAGAAAGAGAAAATATCAGGCAAGTATCAAGTTAAAGCGTTTAAGAAAATATCTGACGATCACATGAGTTTAGATGGTGCTTTTGCGTTGGGTCCAGACAAAAAAAGCTTATCTTTTGATGGCCAGGCGCTTGAGGGAAGTTATGATGGCGTTGTGGTGCTTAATGCAAAACCATACTTACAAAGTTTTTCTTGCTGGAAAAATAGTAAACAACTCGTCTCTTTGCAGCTTGGGGATCTTGAGCATAAAAAGCTTGTTGGCGTTGCTCATTTTTCTTTTATTCAGTCGTTACTGAGTCAAAATTATCAAAGAGCAGTTTTAGGATCGCATTCTTATATTGGAATTAGCGTTAATCAAGATGATATTGAAACGTTAACGGGAACGGTTTGGTTAAATAAGGGTCGTTTGTATGTTCCTGAGGCTCGTAATATAATTAAAAGCTTTAAAGCGAATTTTAAAATTCATACTGTATCAAAAAAAATAGAATTAGAAGAACCCTATGTATCTTTTTTTAATGGGCATGCACATAGTGCCAAAATAGTTGCACAATTTGATGATAATTACGCACTCAGTTCAGTGCATGCTCCTATTGAATTTAAGAATCTATTTGTTAATTGGAAAAATGACTTTTATGGGTTTATTAGTGGGTCATTTATGTGTTCCAAGAACTCAAGAAGTCTTGTTCGGATAGATGGTGATATTTTATTACAAAAGTCGCTATTAAAAAATAACCCGTTTGCTCAAGATAATGTAGAGAGCTTAGTTGATCGGCCGTTTAAGTTTGGTAGCTCTCATGAGAATGGTTTCGATTTTAGCTTGCGTGTACGTTGTGATAAGCCTATACACGTACAAACAGGAGTGCTTGATACCCATGCAAATCTTGATATGTTCATAGAATATTTAAACAATGATGAAGCGCCAAGATTAGAGGGCTATATTAATTTAGAAGGCGGGTTTCTGCAGTTTTTGGATAACAAGTTATATATTGAATATGGAAAAATTCAGTTTGTGCCTTCACACTTGCATGATCCATTAATTGATTTAATCGCAAAAAATAGAATTAATAAATATACCGTAAGTTTGCAGGCGACTGGTTCTTTGCAGAAGCCGAATATTTTGCTTGAATCTTCTCCGACGTTGCGTGAAGAGCAAGTTTTGGGATTAATTTTGGCCGGGTCAGAAAATGCAACGTTGCAAACAAATCTGTCTTCTATGATCATGCAGAATTTGCACTTACTTCTTTTGGGTAATAACAAAGTAGTTCCCAAAGCAAATGCATTTTTTGAAAAACTGGCTCGACCATTAAAATATGTTCAAATTACGCCAAATTTTATTGATCAGTCTGGACGTGGAGGCATCAAAGGGGTCATATCTGTAGATTTGGGCAAGCAACTTCATGCCCAAATCCAAAAGAATTTTGATTTACAAGACGACTTTGGTTTCCAGGTCGAATATCTACTTTCTGATGACATTAATCTTAAATTCGTCAAAGACCAGCGTGGTGAGATTGGTTCTGAAGTAGAATTACGATTCAAGATGTGATTCTTGGTTTTATTTTTTTCCGTTTTTTTGTTCAAAGTCTGGTCCAGATTCTTGAATCTGGTTTTGTCCCAGTTTCTCTAGAAGATTTGCATGCTCTTGTTTATGAGCTTGTTCTTGTGCGTAATCTTTTTTTTGCTGTGTTGCGAGTAATTCTGTTTTTTTCTTTTCCTGAGCGAGTTGCTGAGCTAGTTTTTTTTCTTGTTCAAAATTATTGGCTAGTGTTTTAATCTTATCTTCTGTTTCTTGGGCTGATTTTTTTGATTTTATGAGTTCGTCTTGAATTATGTTGAATTCTGATTCTTTTGTTTTAATCTCTTTTTCTAGATGTTGAATTCTTGTTCCTGAAGAACTGGCAAGTGACGATAGCCTATTAACTTGATCAAGAATTGTGTAAATTTTTTGTTGTGTTGTTGGGTGTTCTTTTCTAATTTCGACCAGTTGTTCTTCAATACTTTTGTATATTTTTTGTACTTCTGCGGGGTCGGCTCCATATGTTTTTCCCGATATAAGTGCCAGTACAAATAGAAAATAACGAGAATAATTGATCTTCATTTTTCGCTTTCTCCTGAATTTGTTACAAAAACGTTTTTGTTTTTATACACTAGCTTTATCTTGTACGTGATAAGTAAAGTACTATTACAGGATGAAAAAAAAGTAAAGAAGCTAATAAAAAGAATTTTATAAACAGAGTTGGTATATATGACATTTTCTTTTGGCATAAAAAAGCATTTAAAAGTATTTTTTCGTTTAACAAAAACAGTATTTTTTGTTTTAGTTTATTTGTCTTGGGGATCGTTTGGACTGGCCACTTCGCCTATTGTTTTATTTTCCCCAAAAGACCATCCAGCAACCATGCTTATTTCTATGATAAATGGGGCACAGAAGAAAATTCACGCAGCTGTATACATGATTACTGATAAGCATATTGCTGATGCGTTAATTAATGCCAAAAAACGCGGTGTTGACGTGCAAGTAGTAACAGATAAAATTTCTGTTGATAGCTCGTATGGTAAAGGTGCGTATATGAGGGGCAATGGTGTTCAGGTTTTTGAGTATCATTCTCATGATACATCAAAAGGCTTTGGCGGGTCTGAGCCGCTTATGCATAATAAGTTTGCGATAATTGATGGTACAACGTGGACCGGATCTTTTAATTGGACAAAATCAGCCCAGCGTAACCAAGAAAATGTAATTATTTTAGATGACAAAGATGTCGGTGAAAAATACGATGCTCGTTTTTTTGAATTAAAGACCCAATATTGCACACCTGTTCATGGTGATATTTCTCAAAATAGTGCGGCTCAAAACAGTTCTTCTTATGGCAAGCCTGGTGCTGGCCCAAAGCCTGGGCCGTGGGCAACCCCAGAAGCAGTAAACGATATCGGCGCTATGTTTTGGCGCATGCTCCCAGATTTTTTAAAAGATCTTTTTGGGGAATAAAAAGTTAATTGTCAGTGAGATGTTTAATGAGAGGGGTTATTCTATCTAAGGGGTGGCTTCCAACCCACGAGTCTGCATAAAATATTTCGAATTTTTCATCAATTTTATTAATAATAACGGCAACCCAGTGTCTACCTTCAACATGTTCCCACGAGATGAGTAGTGGCATGAGAAGTGATTTATTCTTTTTGAGTTTTTCTTTTGCATCTTTAAGTGCTTCTTTGCTTTTATTTATATCTTCGTTTTGTAATGGTGGATAAAAATTTTTTTTTCTCTCTGTTGCATATGAGTTCGAGAGAATGTATGGAACGGCTTGAATAACTTTTATGTTTTTTGTTATCTTAATTGAGGCTTCGTCTGGGGCCAGGGCTTGGCCTTCTTTAATCTTTTCTATGAGATTATCTATTTCTGATTTTTCTGTTGCGGGTGGGCCGTGCTTGGAGAGATCCCACCATTTTTTTACCACGCTTAAATGGGGCAGTTTTACGCGAAAAGCGCTTGATACAGGGAACCATGATTGGGCGCCTCTGTCATTTGGCCATCTATATTTCCAATATGTTTTTTCTGTGCTTTTCGTTTCAGGGGGAAGCAGCGTTTTGAGTGGCGCTTCAAAGAGATGTAAAAAAATTGGCACTGAAGAGAGTGCTTCTCTGTTTGTATTGATGTCTCCCTGTTCTAAGAGTATTTTGCAAATATAGAGTGCATTTTTTTGTGCGTGGAAGCTGCAGCCGTACCCTTTTTTGAGCGCGTCAAGTTCTTGTGCTCCGTGGGTATTGTAGTTAGGTTGATTTCCGTTTTGAGCGAGTACTTTTATTTTATAAAATTTTGTATTATTAACAGTGTCTTCTTGTTCTACGGCTCCCTTATTTACTAAAATCTGTCCAAAAAAAGTTTTTGAGGCGAGTTCTTCTTCTCCGAAAGCGTCTTTTGTTTTTTGTAACTGTGTAGCAAGTTCTATTAATTTATTGCGCAGAAGAGTTAAAGACTGGGTCAGTTGGTTAACATTTGTGGTGAGTGGTTCTTTGGCTGCATATAGACATTGTTGATTAGGTAAAAAAGTAATAAAAAATATTAAGAGAAACAGTATTAACTGGCTTTTATTGACCGTTTTGGACCAAGAAAATTTTTTATTAATTGTTTTGACTAACACAGCGTCCCTCCGTGTATCAGTATTTTAGTGCACTAGTGTTTTATTGTTTTCAGTATGGATAATTTAAGTTTTTGAGTGCAATAGTTTGTGAAATAACTCGGAGCCCGTATACAGGCGCTTGTTTTTATTTTGTCATCCCAGACGTGATCTGGGATCCAAGTCCAAATTCCCCCAATTTCTCTTGTTCTTGAATTTATCTATCCATCCAACGTAATCTATTAATATAAAACAGATATTGGCTTTGCATGCGTGAGTGGTGCTGAAAATAGGGGATACTTGTTAAGCCGGGGGGCTTTGTTATGAAATGTTCAATCAATTCGCATATTGACCTGTACGATCATTCAAAAAAATACATTTTTATTGTTTTGTGTTTTCTCTTTATTTTTGGTGGGCAAACATGCTTGCAAGCTGACTTGCCTGAGCAAATTGGCAAACTTCAAGCCTCTTTAACGCAACTTAAAACTAAACTTATACTTTTGGCGACTAATTTGAACACGGTTAAGGGTAATCTTGCGGGCAAGAAAGACTTGCTTGAAGTAACAGATATGGATTCGGCGATAAAAACAATTCAAGATGCTGTTGAAAACTTGCCTAACGATGCCCAAGGGACCCAAAAACGACAGATGATGGCTATTAATAACGATTGGTGGCCAGATAAATTTAAAAAACTATTTATAGATGTAGGCATAGAATTAGCAAAAGAAAAACCAAGCAGAGGTGTCATTAAAAGTTTTTTAAACTACACAATACCGGGATATTATAATGTTCAATGGTTTAGCCTCTTCCTAGATGATGAAAAATTGAAACCTGCTTGTGATAAGTTATTAGGAAATCTTGATGATTTAAGGCGTAAACTCGAACTTGAAACTTCAAAGCCGTATTGGAAAGAGGCTGATCGAATAGAAGAAGAAGAAGCGAGAAAAAGAGAGGAAGAAAGAAAGAGGCGACTTGGAGAAGAAAAAGACAAAACGATGCCTCGGGTTCGCATCGATAAACTATTTAAAGGAATCGAAGAAAAAGGGGGCGTGAAGGAAGAAGTTTATGTTGGCGCAAAATTGGTTTTTAAGACTGATTTAGAACTTGGTAAAGAATCCGCTAAAAAAACACTAGGAATATACAAAACTTTTTATGATAAGTTTAGAGAAGATTCTGAGTTTGAAGGCTGGACATTTCCAGTCGAAAATAAAATAGAGATTAAGACGCCGTATATAAATACATTTTTTGATACATTTTTTACGGAAATTGAGAACGTTGGAAATGAAGAAAATTTTGACGGCAAAGATCCGTATTATTTACGAGCATTAAAAGAATGCACGCAAAAGTGGTGTCCATTTACGAGATCTGCGTATAAACCTGATACTTTGACAATGGAATATGGTTATGTGCGGGAGTTGTTTGAAAATCATGTGGCGGAGAAAACAGACGAGATATTTAAAGATAAAGATAAGCGCTTTGTTTTTACAGATTTTGCGAGTGGAAAGTTTAGGCCGGTATTTCAGGTTCTTTTAAAATTAAGAAAAAAAGGTTTTAAAACATTTAGATTAAATTTTATAGATCTCTCTTATAAAGATGTTTTTGATTATATAAAAACAATGGAGACTTGTGGTGTTAAATGGATACAAGAGGGTTTTGGTGACTTTAAAAGTGAATTAAAAAAGCTCGGAGATTCCCTTTTTGACTGTGAGACAAAAGAAACATATAAAATTCCAGGGCAAGTGTTCGGAACGACAGAGGAAAAGCATTATTATATGCATGGGTGTTATGCTATTGCTGAATGGTTTGATAATGTGGAAATTTATCTGTGGAGTTCAGCCGAGGCTTATATAAAGGCATGTGAAGACAATCCTGGGTTGAAGGCGGATCTTTTTACGGCTCTTGATGTAAATTTACAAGGAATAGCTGCTGAACCATGTGGAAAACTTATTAATGACGTGTTATTTCCCATGTTTGAAAAAACACTTAATAAAGAGGCTCTTTTATTTTTCTTTGATAAAGAACGAAAGTCAGAACGAAATCAATTAATAAAAGATGAGTCGATAGAACTTATTTTGTATGAATGGCAACGAATAAATAATATTAACGGGCAAGTTGCAGTATCTCAAGTTAAGAATAATGGTGGTTTTGCTGTTCTTGAAAAAATAGGCGAGCATGCATCTTTTGATGATTTTAAAGTGAACGCAACTTTTAAGAAATGGGGCAAGCTTGTTAAAGATGGGGGATGGTCAAAACATTAGTAAAAAAGTGTGCGTAACGTTAATTTAAAAGCGCATGAGTGTTTAAATAAAAAACCCAGGAATTTAAATTCCTGGGTTTTTTATCTTCTTCATTACTACTCTCTTTAATCTGTCTTCATCGTAATGTGCTTTTATAATATTTCAAGATAATTTATGTTTTTTTATTGTTATCCCAGATTGCGCTCACCCTGAGCTTGTCGAAGGGGTTAATCAAGTAAATTTTCTTTGCCTAATTTTTTCCAATCACGATCAAAAATCTCGATGCCTTTTTCTGTGAGTGGGTGAATCATAAGTTGGTCCATAAGTTGTGGGGGGACTGTTGCGATATCAACACCAGAAAGTGCTGTTTCTTTCCAATGGATCATGCTGCGTATTGATGCTGCGATAATTTCAGACGTAAAGCCATAGTTATCTTTGATCGTTAAAATTTCGTCGACAATTTCAAGTCCATTAACGCCTATGTCGTCCAGTCGGCCAATAAATGGGGAAATATACGTGACACCAAGTTTGGCGACAGCCAGAGCTTGTAGGGGGGAGAAAATAAGGGTGATGTTAAGTTTGACGCCTTCTTTGGCCAGTTGTGCTATCACGGGCAAATATTCTTGAGCGAACGGGATCTTGACGGCAACATTGGGTGCAAGTTTTGAAATTTCGAGCGCTTGTTTATAGACGGCGTCCGGCGTTTTTTCTATAACTTCTATGCTCACGTCTCCTGGAACTATGCTGCAAATATCAAGCAATACTTCTTTGCTGTTTCTGCCTTCTTTGCTTAGTAGCGATGGATTAGTTGTAACGCCATCGACCAGGCCTGTCTGTACCCATTTTTGGATTAATTCTCTATTGGCTGTATCTAAAAAAATTTTCATGGCATGAACCCTTTATTAAATTGAGAACCTATGTGTTTTTGTTTCAGAATAAGTTAGAACATATCATACCGGCAAAAAAAGCATACTGTTGAAAATGGTTAGAAATCTGTTTTAGGCTTTAATTCCAACTGTTAATGCTCAAAAAATAGTATTTTTGGGGTTTTTATTTAAGCGAGGCAGAAGAGATTGTGAAGAATGGTTTTGTGGTGCGTCAAGTTCTTGTACGCCAGGTGCTTTGTGTTTTGGGCTTTATTTTTATGCTGCCGGCGCTTAAAGCAGATCTTACGGCGCAGGTCGGTAGTTTAACAAAATCGCTGACAGTGTTGAAGGGTAAGTATGTTTCGTTGGCCGAGAAGTTTGGTGAGGTGCGTGGGGAATTAGCGGGCTTTCTGGGCCGGCGGGTTCTGGAAAGAAGAAGGAAATAAAATTAAAAGAGTTCAATGAAAATCCCAGTATAAGTCTAATTGACGCTGATGAAAAAGCGCTTTGTCTTTTGTTTAATAAGTTAACTGAAATAACAA